>CAKRRU010000006.1 GCA_934394515.1 uncultured Acetatifactor sp. | reverse complement strand
TGGCATTCTGTTTCACCTCTTTCTTAATAGTATAATAGACGCACCTTTTCTGGCACGCTTTAATAGTATACTTGTTTGGAATTGCGTTGTCAACTGGTTTTTCGTGAAATTTACAGGCTTTTTCCAGACTTTTTCATATATTTTGTTCAAAGAAGGAGCAGCACCGTTTCCGGCGCCGCTCCTTAAAGTATTTCCCATATTTTGACGATCATTCAAAACGTCTTCTGCAAATTTCGCAAAATAGCATATTACAGAATTTCCTTCAGGTATCTCTCCAGCGCATCCTGCCAGGAAGGAAGTCTGTCGAATCCATTCTCGGTCAGCTTCTCCTTGCTCATACGGCTGTTCTCCGGGCGCTTTGCCTTCGTAGGGTATTCGGATGCGGGTACAGGAGCCACATCCACTTTCATCCCTGCCTGACGGAAGATCTCGCAGGCGAACTCGTACCAGTTGCAGATACCCTCGTTGGTTGCATGATAGATGCCGTATTTATCGGTCAGTACCATGTCTACCAATAGTTTTGCCAGGTCATAAGTATAGGTAGGGGAACCGAACTGATCATTTACGACCGTGAGATGATCATGGGTCTTGCCCAGATTCAGCATGGTCTTGATAAAGTTCTTGCCGTTAACGCCGAATACCCAGGAAATTCTCACAATAAAATATTTCTCCAGTGTATTCTGCACTGCCAGTTCACCTTCATATTTGGTCTGTCCGTATACGTTCAGCGGATGACGCTCATCATCGGGCTCCCATGGACGGGTTCCCTCACCGTCAAACACGTAATCCGTGCTGATATAGACCATTTTGCAATCTAACTTCTTACATACATTTGCAATATTCTGTGTACCGTCCGCATTGACCTTGCGACAGATCTCCACATTATCTTCCGCTGCATCCACTGCGGTATATGCTGCGCAGTGTACCACTGCATCCGGTGCCGCCCCGCCGATCACTTTTTCCACGCTGGAAGCATCCGTGATATCCATCTCCTGAATATCCACGCCGACAGCTTCAATACCGCGCTTTGTAAGTTCATTTACCACATCATATCCTAACTGGCCTTTTACACCTGTTACCAAGACTTTCATAGAATGCTTTGCCTTCCTTTTCTTTCTATTTTCGTTATTTAGACATCAGAAGCAAAATCTAAAACCATATCTGCCGTCTCATAAACGTTCCGGCAGCCTCTGCTCCATCCGATATACGAATTAAATTAAGAGGAGTCTCCCCATATGCAATCATGATTATATCATTCCGAACAATAATCGGCAAGGAAGAAAGCACAAAATCCGGGGCATACACCCCGGACTATGTTATACAGTCATATAGCTTTTTGCCGCCCGTTTGATATCTTCCACAATGCCTTCCGCCTTCCTGTCTTCCAGTTCAGCCGCCTGCTTTCTGAGTTTCCAGCAGTTCCAGCCGGGGTGTGCATCCTCCCGCAGCTCATGGATACGTTTCCGATACTTTCTGCATAAAATGATATATACCGTCATGAGCAGAAACAGTCCGACCAGCAGCATCCCCGCCACAGTGTCACCGTAGTAGCCGGTTTTCACCGCCTGTGCCAACGGTGTTGCTTCATCTTCAATTTGTACGATCTTATAACCTGCCAAAATCACAGGTACCGAATACAGCATACCGCTCATCTCGTTTCCTCCATCATTTCTTTCTATCTATAAAGACTGTCCTCTTTCATGAAACGGTTCACATTTCTGTGAATTTTTTCAAAAAACGGCATCTTTTCAGTTTTTTCACGGTGGCATTTTTTCATCTCGCAAATTTACATTTCCTGCGATTTTCGTTATAATAAAATAGAAAAAATCATAAGTACCGCTGTCAATAAACACTTCTTTTGCAATTGATATTATCAATTTGCAATTTTTAAGTAAGAAAGGATTCGACAATGCACAAAAAAATTCTGCAACGTATTTTCACAATAACCGTGGTCTCCTGTTGTCTGTTGTTCGGAGGCTGCGGTCAATCCGGTGTCGCACAGGATTCCGTCTCGCAACCGGCCACAGAGACAGTCATCTCTGCCGAAGCCACTACGGAGTCCTCCGACAAAATCTCTGCCGAAACCTCCCAAGAACCTTCCGCAGAAAGTGCAGAAGCTCCCTCCGGCGAAACAGCTGATGCTGATACCAGGACGCTCACACTGTCCGTGGTCAATATGTGCGGCATTGAGATCGGTATGGTCGCTGTGATCGATCCCGTGACTGGGGAACAGGTCAATCTGGATTCCCTGTCCGACGGAGAATCGATCTCCATGGAAGCTGACTGGCCTTCCTCTGTGACCGAATTCCAGTGGGCACTTTACAATACTGATGGTGAGCTCTGTGTTGAAGGGAAAACGGATATCAGCACCGCCAGGACTTCCGCATCACTGCTTCTGACCGGAGACGGTGATCTGGAAAAGGTGGAAGAACTCTTCGAGTAAAAAGAAGGCATCAACCTGGGTTTTCTTCCAGGCCGGTGCCTTCCTTTTTCTTAACTTTTCTGTAAAGTATCTGTATACACTGTATTACGTCACATCACTTTACTCAGTGTCTTCTGTGTCGTCAGCCTGTGCCTTCAGTTTCTTCTCGTTATGCTTTCTGTACATCTCGTATCCGGTTGCACCGAGGATCATTACGATCAGTAACCACCACCAGGACATCTTCGCATGTTCATCTTCCACTGCCACATCTGCAAGAGGAACAGCCTCTTCCTCAATGTTAACAGCTTCTTTGTTCTCTTCCTTATCAGATCCTGCCTGAACAGTTTCCTGTGTATTTGCAGGTGCTGCGTCCGCAAGCGGTGCTGCTTCGTCAGCGATCTGTACAACTCCGGGAGCTACGACCTGATTCTGTGCCACTACATTTGCCTGTGCGACCGGTGCAGGGGCAAGAACCTCAGGAGCTGCTACAGCTGCCACTTCACCGTTATCATCGTCGTTGTCATCATTCTCTCCGGCATCATCAGTTCCGGTGCCTTCATTACCTGTTCCGCCTGCGGTAGTTCCGGCACCGCCGTTATCTGTTCCGCCTTCGGTAGTTCCGGCACCGCCGTTATTTGTTCCGCCTTCCGTAGTTCCGGCACCACCATTGTCTGTTCCGCCTTCACCTCCGCTGGGATTCTCAGGGGTAGGTGCAGGAGTCAGACGATCAATTACCTTCTCCAGTTCTCCGCCTGCCTCGTCCAGCTTCTTGTTGATATCATTCAGAGAATCTTCCGCAGCCTGTCTGTTCTGCTCAGCTACCGTCAGTTTTGCTTCCAGCTCGGTCAATGCATCCAGGTTACCGGTTCTGCTCTCTTTCAGCTTCTTGATCTCATCCTTCAATGTATCTACTGCGTTCTGGGCATCTTCTACTTCTGCCTGAGCTGCCTCTGCTTCTGTCAGCAGTTTCTGATATTTCTCAGTGAGATTCTTGGCATTTTCTATAAACTGACGATATTTTTCATCCTTCTGGGTCAGGTCAATACGATTTTCATAGTAATTCAGGTTCTGGATGATCTGACCGGTCAGTACTGCTGCATCTGCATAAGTCTCGGTTGCAATTACCTGATTCTCTGTAGACTTAGGATTCTGCTTCAGATAATCAATGGTATAGGAATAGCTGGTGTGTACAATTTCATCGGTATTGGTATTTACATTGTAAATGCCGGTAGCACCGCTCTTCTTTGCCTCTGCCAGCATAGCTTCCTTCAGTGCACTCTCTGCATCCTTGGCATCCGTCTTTTCCTCTGTGGAAGTCTTCTTGACGCCTGCAACATAACGGATGGTTGCCTTGCCAAGCTTCCAGTCATCCCAGTTTGCACTGACGAAGATACCGCCATCTGCTTCTACAGCTGCTCTTGCTGCATCCTCCAGCTTCTTGTTGGCAGTCTCTCCTTTGCCGAACAATGCTTTGATGTCATCCCAGATAGCCCCGAGTGTGCTCTGGTCAACGGTCTTCTTGGTTACCTTGGCGTAGGTTGCGGATACCTTGCCTGATACGAGGAAGTCGGAATCATCATACCAGTGATCTTCTGTATAGCCGGTCACCTTAAGATCACTGCTTACACCGATCAGGTATAAGTCGTCATCATCGTTAATCTTGTCGCTTAACGCCTTCTCCTGCTCTTTCGTAACCTTTGCTACTGCTTCTTCCTCTGTTCTTACACCATAATCCGTCTTTTTATCTGTATGCTTCCATTCAACCTCTTCATTCTTTACATCCACCGTCTTGGTAAAGGTAGGA
Organism: uncultured Acetatifactor sp.; assembly: GCA_934394515.1. GTDB lineage: Bacteria > Bacillota > Clostridia > Lachnospirales > Lachnospiraceae > Acetatifactor. The sequence continues at coordinate 37,286 of CAKRRU010000006.1, read as the reverse complement.
ATATAGGTTCCGCTTGCAGTATAGGTGTAGTCGGTCTTATCTGTAACATCAATCGTTGCATCCTTGCCGGATGTGGCAGGTGCCAATTCTTTCTTCTTATCTTCTGCTGCGGCTCTGCTCGCTTCCTCAGTATCATAATACTCGTTATTGTCTGCAGAATTAAACTTCGCATCAGTATACGTAATGGTGGTCACATCTGCGGTAACGGTCTTGATCAGGTTACCGGTTGTTTCATCCAGAGACCAGGATTCCTTCCGGCTATCCTTATCCACGGTAACATCTTCTGTGCTGGTACCGGTGATCTCGCTGTCAGAAACAAAAGTCTCACTTCCGGTCAACGCATTCTTCTTAACATACGTTTCTTTACCGGCATCATCCGTCACTTTTACAATACTACCGTCCACAATACCTGCCTGCAAATCATCTTTGCTGATTACGCTGGTGACTTCTTTTCCGTCAATCTCTTCTTTTACCACATACTGATCCGGATTCTTCTCCTGTTCCTCTTCCCAGTTGATCTCTACAAGTCTCTTCTCGAAGATCACGATATTATCCTGATCCTTCTGGTCACCCTTTGCATCCTTGTCATCCATCAGGAAGTTATAATACTTCTTCTGCGTTGCTCCGTTTTCATCCGTATAGGTTACTTCGAAGTAATTCATGGTATTATTATCTTTGCCCTGTTTACGGACAACAGTGGTATCACCCTTGATTCCCAGTTCCTCAGGCAGATAATAATTCTTCATAATGGAGATGAAGAGTTTATCCTCATTTCTCCAGTTCAGTCCATTGTCATTCTGTGTCAGTTCTTCCTTCTCTACGATATCCATTGCACCGGCTGCGGAATCATCTACTGCCTTCTTAGCCGCACTCAGAGCATCTGCAAGTGCTTTTGCATTCTCCTGTGCCTTTGCAAGCTCTGCTGCCGCTGCCGCTGCATTTGCATCCGCACTATTCATTGCAGCCTCATATGCCTCTTCGGAAGCTGCCAGCTTCTCTGCCGCCTCATCGTAAGCTGTCTTTGCATTATTATACTCCGCAAGCTTTGCATCGAAATCTGCCTGTGCCTGGTCTGCGGTCTTCTGTGCTTCCTCGTAAGCTGCGTTTGCATCCTCAATGGTAGACGCACCCTTGATGTCCTCGATCTGTCCGTCGATCTTGTCCTGTGCATCCTTCATGGCATCTTTAGCTTCTTCGGCAATCTGACCTGCTTTGTCTGCTGCATCGGCTGCCTTATTCAGTTCTGCATCGGAGATCTTATCGTTTGCCTCAGCAACACCCAGTGCGGTATTTGCATTTGTAATATCTGTTCCGGCATTATTAATGGACGCACCATCCTTTGAGGTAGCAGCTTCTATATTGGCATTTGCCCCCCGGATATCATCTGCCAGTTCTTTGCCGACTTCCGCTTCCGCATCCTTGGTGCCTTCCTGCACCTCACCTTTTACTTCATATGCCTTATCTTCTGCCTTTTTCGCTTCTGTGGCAGCCTTACCGGCAGCTTCCTGTGCCTGGTCAGCAATACCTGCTTCCGGAGTTACGGTAATATTGTTATCATCATTGCCCTCCGGAATAGTGCCCTCTCCCTCTGCTGCCAGTGCGGTCAGCGGGGACGATGCCATCAGCATTGCGGAGATACCGATTGCCATGGCACGGATCACTTTATCGTTCTTAATGTTCTTTCTCATCTATTGCTCCTCCTCGATCATCATCTTGTTTTCTGTGATATGTTCAAATAAATAGTTCAATACTTCCGGCGTGAACTTTCTGGCAGAGATCGCTACCTTGAAACTTCCGTCTTCCTGTGCTTCCTGTCTCGTGACATCCGCATACATGATCATCGTATCCGCTACGATAATGATATCTTTCCCGATCAGCTGCGGTGATCCCGCCGGCATGGTAAAAGCGATTCCCAGCGGACTGACATTCCGGGTCTCCACAAAGAAGCTCTCTCCCGTATCGCATACTACAATAACGCTCTTCGCCTGATAGTTCACACGGTCAATCCGTCTTCGTTCTTCCATCGTGCCCTTTTGCTCCTTTCTTCCAGAGATGCCTGTTAAAACGCCCCTTTTTATTTCATCTTACCTATTAAGACTGTCCGTCTCATAAAAAAGGTTCAAAAAAATAAAAATTTTTACATTTTTTTCGTCAGAAACTTTTTTCAATACGCATCCGCATGCTTTAACAGCACTCTCACCGTCTTACACAGGATCCGGATATCCTCCATAAGGGACCAGTTATCAATATATTCCACATCCATCTCCACGATCTTCTCAAAATCCGTCACCAGACTCCTGCCGTTTACCTGCCACATTCCCGTCAGTCCCGGTTTGATGCTGATGCGGCGCCATTGCTTTTTATCATATTTCTCCACTTCATCCGGTGTCGGCGGACGTGTTCCCACCAGGCTCATGGAACCGCCCAGGACGTTAAAAAACTGCGGCAGTTCGTCGATGCTCAAGCGCCGGATCACCTTTCCCACACGGGTGATGCGTGGATCCTCTTTCATTTTGAACATCACACCGCCGGCGATCTCATTCTGCGAAAGCAGCTCTCCCTTTCTCTCCTCTGCATCCATATACATACTGCGGAATTTGTAGATTTGGAACTGCCTGCCGTTTTTACCGATTCTGGTCTGCCGGAAGATCACAGGTCCCGGCGAATCCAGCTTAATAGCCAGTGCGGTGGCTGCCATCACCGGAGAGAACAGCAGTATTCCGGCCAGTCCTCCTACGATATCCATGATGCGTTTCACAACCTGTTCTCCGGTATTCAGTGTCACCGTATGATACGTGATCACCGGATAAGTTCCCACGCAGCTTACAAAACTGTCTGCCCTGCGTTTTTTATAAAAGTCAACGACCATGCATACCGTTACCCCCATATCAATACACAGATCCACATATTTCTGCATGGCAGAGAGCTGTTCTTCTTTCTTCTGCAGGATATAGATACGATCCAGATGATGCTGTCTGATCAGTTTTTCCAAATGTTCGAGACTGCCCAGATATTCCCCCGCATCGCCTTCCGGGACGGACTGAAGTTCCCCTTCCGAGGCTGCAATATATCCCACAAGCTCCATCCGGATCCGGGTCTTTTTCAGAAAATATCGGAATTTGTTGTACTGTGCCCTTTTCCCCACAAATGCGGTACGGGGAATCTCCCCGTGCTCCCGTCCGTCTCCTCTCTCCCTTCGTCCCGTCAGAAATATTTTCACGCTTTCCAGGAGATATGCTGTGATCAGGAACAGATAATAGCCGCTCTGTTTTTCCGTGACCAGAGGGAGCAGCAGCACAGTGGGAATGCATGCCAGCAGAAAAGACCCTGTTCTCCTGCGAAGTATTCTGTCCGGATATTTGAACATCGTTACATTATATAAATATTGTTCTCCGTTCGCTAAAATATAGATGAGAATAAACACAGCCGCAAGCACCGTCGTCCCGCGGATATTTCCGATTCCCGTCCCGATTGCCGCAAAAATTACAGACGCCGCATATGCCGCTGCCAAAAGCAGCAGATCTCCTATCATTTGTGTAATGTCCTTATTCGCACCCGCATTTGACCGATTCATTTTTCTCCCCCTTTTCGTGTCGCTTTTTCCTCCGGTCTCCGGTTTTTTGTTCTCTTCTGTCCTTCTCTGTCGACCTTCCTTTGGTGACACCATTTTTCCCACATGCTAAAATATCACCAATAACAGCACACGGCTATTTGCTTCCGAGCGAAAGCAAATAGCTTTGATGGCAGAAATGAAATCGCCTATGCGAATTTCACTTCGCCTCTTCGCGACAAAGTCGCTCAGAAATGAGGATTTTTATGTCCAAGCTAGTAATGATCGATGATGATGCCGAGGTGCTTTCGATCAATCAAAAGTATCTCACCGGTGTGGGATTCACCGTGTATACCGCCGTTTCCCCCAGGGAAGGCGTGTTATCCATACAAAAGAACCTTCCGGATTGCATTTTATTAGATGTCTGTCTGCCGGAAGCCGATGGTTACCGGGTGTGCCGCTATATCCGTTCCTTTTCCACGGTGCCGATCCTGTTTCTCACTGCCAGAGGCTCCGAGGAAGATGTGGTAAAGGGGCTTACCTGCGGCGGAGACGATTACCTGATCAAGCCCTACAGTCTCCGGGAGCTGAAAGCCCGTGTGGATCTTCTGATCCGCCGTCGCAGACAGCTGGTGCAGGTTTCCTCCAATCTTGTGTTGTCCATCGGAAACCTCTCCATTGACAAGGTTGCCCACAAAGCTTTTTATCTGGAACAGGATCTGGGGCTGGCCAACCGGGAATATGAAGTGCTTCTATATCTGGCAGAGCATCCGGACCGGGACGTCACTTTCGAAGAACTGGGAACGGCACTCTTCGGTGTCTACCGGGAGAGCGACAGGCGCAGTGTCATGGTCAATGTCAGCCGTCTCCGCAAGCGTTTCGAAGGCAATTACGAGCTGGAGAACCGTATCGAAACGGTCTGGTCCAAAGGGTATCGCTTTCTGAAAGGAGGGATCTGACTATGCATTCCGGATCACGCTCTGTCTTCCGTTCGCCCTGTCTGGAACAGGAGACCGCGGAAGAGCTGTCCCGCAGGCTTCTTAAGGTCACGGCGCAGCTCAATGCCACCAATCGTTCCCTGCAGCATATGCAGCGGGAACGCACGGAGATGCTGGCTAACCTCTCCCATGATCTGAGGGCTCCTCTCACTGCCATCCGCAGTGCCGTGGATTATCTCACCTCCGGTCAGACTCTGTCTTCACAGGATATCGCAGGTGCCCTTTCCCTGATCGACCACCGTACAGAGACTTTAGAACATCTGATCCGGGATATGTATGAGCTTTTTCTTCTGGAAGATCCTTCCCATGGATTTTCGTTCCGGAAGCTGGATGCTCTTTCCTTTCTGGAAGAATATTTCTGTACCGCCCTTCCGGACAGCCGCTATGCCGGGCACAATCTGCGCTTTTGTGTCTCGCCTGATCTGCACGTGACCCTTTGGGCGGATCCGGATAAATTAGTACGGGTTCTGGATAATCTGCTCGGCAATGCTGCGAAATACGCTCCCGCCCACACAACGATCACTCTGGCGGCTGCGTCTTGCAAGGGTGCATCCACGCTCCGGATTTCCGTAAGCGACGAGGGACCCGGCATACCCCCGGAAGACATCGACCGGATCTTCTGCCGTACTTATACTGTCTCCCGCGCCAGAACTCCCGGTTCCGCCACCGGCAGCGGTCTGGGACTTGCCATTGTAAAAGCTATCACAGAACGCCACGGCGGTACCGTATCCTGCGAAAGTACTCTAGGCAAAGGCAGTACCTTCTATATGACACTTCCCGCAAAGTTCTTACAAAATTGATACATTTCTTTACTTGTGCCCCGGTGTCTACTATGCTGTAACCACACAGGGGCATTCCCTGTCTCACAGGTCTGCGCAGAGCAGACGGAAAGGAGTATATATGAAGCATTGGGCACAACCTGAACTGATGGAACTGAAAGTATCCGAGACCGCCTGTGGGTGGTTTCCCTGGTACCCCGGCCATCCCGGCGGAGGCGGACATCATCCCGGACACCATCCCGGCGGAGGCGGATGTCAGCCTCCGCAGCCTTCCGAAGAACCGGAAGAATTCTTAAGCTGACACAACGCTGTGCAGTTCGTGTACTTCCGCTGCAACTTCGGCAGTGGAATCACCTGCTGCCGGTCTCTTTACGGAATAAACCGGTATCTTCTGTGCCATTCTCAGGCAGTTCTGCCAGATTTCCCTTCCCGGATCCCGTCCCTTCCACAGATGTCTTACAAACAGATTGTCTTTGTACACGATCATACTGTCCGGTCCCGTAATTCTCTCCACTCTTATTTTACCGGACCGCTCTTTTGTCCGTTCTCCTTCCGGCAGTATTCCCAGAAAAACAAATTTTTCCAGCCGTACCTTTTTTCTTTGGAATTTTTCAGTACACGGTACCAGGAATTTGTCCTTTTTTTCATCAATGTACAGCAGTTTTTCCGGAGCATATCCCTGTCTTGCCACCGCATCCCGGCACAGCTTCATATAAGGATATGACGGATACACCCATACTCCGTCCTCCCCGGAGACGTCCACCACTGCCATATCATCAGCCAGGAACCGGTAGCCCCTCTCCAGCAGCTCTGCCGTCAGGGTAGATTTTCCGGCACCGCTCTCTCCGGCGATCAGCACACCTTTCTCTCCGGGAGACTCCAGTGCGCTGCAATGAAACGGTAACCTTCCCTGCTGCAGCGCAAGCATTGCCATCCCGAAGCCCGCCAGGTAAGTCCGCACCGCCCCCGGATCTCCTCCTTCTCTTATGTGGTAGCGGATCTGCGTTCCACGTTCTGCGCTCATCTCAAGAGTACGGTTACACAGCCAGCTCTCTTCCGTCCCCAGCCCACTGCCGCAGGTGCATCCACCGTGTTCTCTGCGAAACCCTGCTTCTTCCTCTGTGTTCATCCTACGGATCCGGACTTTTCCCCCGACGGGATCTCCATCCTTTTCCTGGGATCTCACAGGCTCAAACTGTGGAAAATCCAGATCCGATCTCACTTTCATGCCGTACATGTCGTAATTGTACTGCATTCTTCCGTCACACTCCCTTCCCGGATCCTGAGTTCCCGGTCACAATATTTCAATACACCTTTTCTGTGCGTAATGAGCAGGCAGGTCGGTCTCGGTTCCAATGCCCGCAATCCCTGCAATACAGCAAGCTCTGTATCTTCATCCAGCGCCGATGTCGCTTCATCCAGAATGAGAAACGGAGCTCTTCTGAGAAAAGCTCTGGCGATGGCGATCCGTTGTGCCTGTCCCTCCGACAGACCGTGTCCTCTTTCCCCGATGACCGTATCCAGTCCCCCGGGCAGTTCCCGTACGAACTTTTCACCGGATGCCAGCTGCAGTGCCTCCCACAGCTCCTGTTCCGTTGCATCCTCTTTTCCCATCCGCAGATTCTCCCGGACGGTTCCGCTGAACAGCGTATTTCCCTGGGGAACATATGCGATAAACTCCCGCACATATGCTCCGGTCTCCTGATGCTGTCCGATACTGTTATAGAAATCCACCGTTCCCTCTCCCGCTTCCAGAAAAGCCAGCAGAATGCGGATCAGCGTGGTCTTGCCGATACCGGATTTTCCTACGATCGCTACGAATTCCCCTGGCAGGATCTTCAGGTCCACATGCTTCAGCACCGGCTCTGCGGTATATCCAAAGCATACATTCCGAAGCTCCACTCCGATCCCGGGTCCCCGGATCTCCCCGGATCCCCTTTTCTCCCCGGGGATTCGCTGCAGCTCCATGATCCTTCCCGCAGAGGTCAGCAATGCGATGATCCGGGGGATCTGCTGCGCCAGTCCGAGGATCGGCGCCTGCACCCGGTTCACCAGTGTCAAAAATACCGACATCGTGCCGTAGGTGATCTGCTGCCTCGACAGCTGCCATGCTCCATAGGAAAATGCGGTCAGGTACCCTCCCTGGAATGCCAGAGCCATCACCGCAGAGCTTGCTGTTCCCAGTCCGGTCTTACGATATACCCAGTAAAACCTTTCCTCCCGCAGCTTTGTCAGGCGTTCCACCGCCCGGTCCTCTCCGGTAAAGGATTTTACGATCAGAAGATTCGCCAGACTTTCCTGTAAAAAAGACCGGTACGCCGACTCGCTCTCCTGCACCCTGCCCTGGAGACGCTTCAGACGTTTCCCCAGCCACCAGGAACAGAGCGCCGCCACCGGAGCCACCAGCAGAGCAAACACCGCTAACAGCGGCGAATAGTAAAATAACATCAAAAATACCGATACCAGTTCGATCCCCAGCTGTAAGATATTGGGGATCGTCCCCACGATGCCGTCCGCCACATTGCCTGCGTCACTGGTCAGACGCGTCATCAGATCACCGGTATGGTAAGCCGTCACTTCCCGCCAGCCGGAACGCAGGATCTTCTCATAGATCTGCCGTCTTATCCCGAAGGAGAACCGCTCCGTCACCAGCGCCGTAAGCAGTGCCGACATAACGGAGATCCCCTGCATTCCCAGCATCAGCAGCACATACCCCGCCAGGAGACGGCCGAAACCGCTTCCCTCCGTGGCATGATCGATGATCTCCTTGGTGATCTGCACCATGGCAAGTGACGCAAAGGTCTCCAGCAGACCAAGCAATAACAAAAGACCGACCCTGCCCGCATACGGTGCCGTGTACTGCCACAGCCAGGCTGCATAATCTCTTCCTCTTATTTTCTCCATGCGTGCCTACACCTCTTCCAGGATCCCCGCATGCTTCAGCTTATCCAGGAATGCCAGCACCTCTTTTTCGCAGACCTCTTCCGTCACTTCATATTCTTCCGTGAGTTTCCGCAGTATCGTATCCACCGCCATGCTTCCCGGTCTTCCGTCCTCGGGCTCCCGCTCCGCCAGCATATCCCAGATGTCATTTCCCACGCCTTTAATGCAGAAATACTTTCCCTGTTCGAAATCCACCATGACCTTCTCTCCTGCCAGGTCGGTCACGTTTCCTTGCCGTTTCATCCGGATGTTTGCCATTCTGTCCATTTTAATCCTCATTTCTGCGCACGCCCTTTGCGCATAACAAGTTTGTGTCAAGTGCGCGCAGACACAAATCTCGCGTGTGAAAAATTTATTTTTCACACTATGCTCCCTTCTGCCAAGCTTTCTAAATACACTCTATACTCCCATACACCAAAAAAGCCCATGTAACCATGAGCTTCCCTGATCCTTTTAGGCTTTTCCCCGATACAGCGTTCAGAAACTACTGTACATCTACGGTAGGCTCTCCGGAATTGCCGGAAGAAGGACCATAGGTAGGGAGTGTATACTTTCCGTCATCGGACTGGTATACGCCGTCCTCGATCAGACCTCCCTTAGGGCTGTAAGCCGTTGCTCTTACGTTCAGTTCCTCTACTGCGGGCTGACTCCATGCTTTCATTTTCCGTTCCTCCTTATATATTTTTGGTAACTACATTTTTAATTATAGTGATTCCCCTTTCAAAATACCCTCTTTCTAACAAAACTGTAAGATTTTCGTTACGACCTCACGGAGCGTATCTTTGCTCTCCGGTCTGGTCACTTCATAGATTCCTGCCTGTCCTGCGATCCGGACCAGCTGCTCCATCAAAGGATACGGGATTCCGGTGCTGTACCGGTAAGTATCCGCCAGATACAACTGCCCGCTGAGTGCCTCCAATGCTTCCTTTCCCGTAATGCTCCGGATGCGCACCGGCTGCTCTCCGGATCCTCCTGCCGTCTTCCGCAACAGGAAGATCCCTCTCAGAGGCACCGCCTGTTTTCCGTAGCAGTCCTGACGGTGCAATGCATATTTGTCCCGTTCCTCATCGATATAGATCAGTTCTTCCAACGGTCTGCCGCACCTAAGAGCCATATCACGGCAGAGCTTCTGCTGCGGATAGGAAGGTTCCGCCAGCATTCCCTGTTTTCCCGGATGTACTCTCACCGTATCATCAGCCAGAAACCCTGACTTTCTCCGCAGCAGTTCCATGGTCACCGTAGACTTGCCTGCGCCGCTCTCCCCGCAGAGCAGAAAAGCCTGTTCTCCCTGATACAGTGCACTTCCGTGGAAAAAAGGTTCTCCTCTCTGCAGGCAGATCAACGCCATCCCCGCACTGAGTAACAAAGAAGTAATGTCCGGCAGGTGCGGCTCCTTAGAAAGTTCCACCGTTATCCTCCTGCCATTCTCCACATAGACCTGTGTTCCGTCCCGCACTCTGAACCATGCCGAGGTGAAGCCATTTGTCCAGGTTCCGTAGCCTTTCCGTGCCGCCTCCCGCAGGAAATCCGGGACTCTTCCGAATACGATCCGGACATCCTCCTTTCCTTCCGCATCCGGCTGTGCCTGCGAAAATGGGATCTGCGACTGCACCCGTAGTCCATAGATTCTGTAAAAATATTTCATCATACCTCAAACCTTCTCTGATATTCCCGTGCCAGTCCCACATAGAACCCTCGCACCATACCTTCCCCGCCTGATCCGTCTTCCCGGGCCGCAGCCTCTATAGGCGTTACGGGCAGCTCCTCACAGATCCGTTCCCATTGCGCGGCGAGTAATTCCCTGCATCCCACGCCCTGTCTTCCCTTATGAAATTCATCCGCAAGGATCTCCGCCGGGATCTTTCCCCGCAGATATTGCCTTACCAGTCGTCTCTCCTGTCCGTCATGGGTGAACTGCTCTACAGGAAGGCTTAACACCAGTGCGATCAGCCGCTTGTCCCTGGTAGGATCCCGCGGTACCACCCCGGTAGCCAGGGACAGTTTCACCTCATATTCTCCGATCTGCCGCAGCGCATTTTTGTCATACATGTAACGTGACACCCGGTCATGATCCTGTCCGGCTCCCGCCGTAAGGAGATCTCTCCAGATCCATTTCCGGCTCCGGCGGTACTTTCTGCTGTAGGCATTGATCTCCCGTACCAGACTTTTTAATCTCCCCTGATGGAGGAGTGTCAGAAACAGGCTGCCAAAATCCCCATACGATATGGTGATGTTCCCGTATTGTCCCGAAAGCAGGATCCCACAGCCCTTCCTTGCTGCCCGTCTGTAGCTTTCATACATCCATGGCAGATTTAATACCGCTTTGCAGGGGACCTCCAGCAGCTCCCGGAGCCTCCGGTTCTCTGCCAGCAGGTCTCCCCGGTTCGTCGCCAGATATTCCGGTTCCAGGTTCCCATGAAAGCTTCGTACCCGTTCCACATAGCTTCTTTCATCCTCCACGGCGAACTGCCCCCTGACCGGATACCTTTCCTTCTCCTCCGGCACCGAGGTAAAGGAATACAGCTTTCTCCCCCGGTGGGCAAGATACGGTGCCGCGTATGCCGCCACCGCATTGGAATCCAGCCCGCCGCTTAAGAGGATCCCGGTCTCCTTCTCCCCCCGGACCACATCCTCCACGCAGCGACGAAATACCGTGGTCACAAGTTCCCGATACTCAGCCTCCGTCTTCCCTGTCAGCAGTTTTCTTCCCGCAAAAGGATCCCAGTAGTACCTTCTGCGGATTCCTTCTTCGGTAAATACCACGATCTCGCCCGGAGCCAGCCGCAGGATTCCCTCATAAGGAGTCTCTCTGGGCTCCGACACTGCCCGCAGATCCGGGATCCCGTAAAACCGGTCAAACCATGCCGTATTTTCCGCCCATTTCTCCCGCTGACAGGTAATCCCCGCAAGCAGCGTGGAAAAATAGACTCTTTCTCCGTCCCGGAAATAATAGACCGAGCGGTTTCCCACCGCATCATTAAACAGGGTAAGGGCTCTTCTCCCCGGCTCCAGATACGCACAGGCATAAGCTCCTCCGGCCTCGGTAAGTGTCTGCTCCGGCTGTCTGCAAAAGCTTTCATACAGGATCTCGCCATCCGGACGGCTGTACAGATCCGGCCTTCCGACGATACTGTGTACCAGCTCTGCCCGGTTATCCAGGATCACATCTGCCACGAACAGGCTCCCGAATTTCCCTTTTCTCTCATATGGAAAATTCTCTCCGGCCGCTTCCTTCGTGACGTTCTGTACCCCGCAGGCCAGATAATATTCTTCTTCCGTCTTCTCCTGTATCCGGTCCAGACAGCTCGTCCCATAGGCCTGCCGCATCCGCAGAGCCTCTTCCCGCAGACTCCCGGAACGGTTTTCTTGCCGGTCATCGCACGATCCGGAATACAGATCCACAATTCCCCAGATTGCTGACATACTTATCCCCTTTTCTCCGGCACATCCTTGCAGAACCGGGCGACTGTGGTATAGGAGCTTCCGTCTCCGCCGGTGACATATATTTCCCCGCAGCGCAGCCATGCATGTGCCACCATTTTTCCTTCTTCCATGCCGCATCCCAGATACAGCGTGGAAGACATTCCCCGGCGATATAAAAGTCTCTGTGCCGCCAGTGCCCGCACCAGGCATTTACTCTCCCATGGCGTCTTATCACAGACCTTTCCTACGATTCGGGAGATTATCGCCGCCTGCCGGTATTCTTCCGGTGTCTGCATTCCGGCAGACTCCCCGTTTTCCCTGCCCCAGGATTTCCGCATTTTCCCGGGCGGCAGGAGCAGCAGCTGCATCCGAAAGACCGCGGAATAATAATAGGTAAGTAAGGTCTCCTGTTTCCAGGGATTTTTCCGAAGAAATCCCCACGGACTTTTCATAGCTTTTTACACTCCTATCCATATTTCATGACCACTGCCTAACGAAACCGTAATTGCAGTCTGCGGTATATATCCTGCCGGACACCAATCTGTGACTCATCGATCTGTCTCAGCATCTCCCGTTTGTATTTTCCTCTGCCGCAGGCCACGCCCCGGACTGCCCGGATCCCCCAGACCGCCGGAAGCAGGAGTTTCCCGATAACGCGATTTTTTCCAAGCCACGGATAATACAGCACCATATATTCATAGGGCGGAAAACGGTACCAGCGTTTCAGGGCTCTGCGTCCGCTTTTACCCTTTTCCGGTTTTGCATCGCAGAACCGGTTCCAGATACCGTTTTCATCCTTGCCGTAGATCCCGCAGCCCTGCATATAATCAAACAGCTGCCGGTAGAATTCTCCGCCGCTCTCTCCCCGCAGCCAGATGCCTGTCAGTTTCTCCATATGCTTCACGAAAGCCGTCAGCCCCAGACCCGCAAACTGCTTTTCCAGATAGTTGCTCTTCATCTGCGCCCCGAACCGCTGCCGGAATACATAAATATCCACCAGATTGCGGATGCCGCAGCCTCTTTTGTAAAAATGTTTCGCCATATGAGCTATCATATAAATATAGAAGTCTTCCGGCTCAAAATCATAAATATACAGAAAGCCTTTTCTCCGCACCGCCCGGGACAGATCCGAGAAATAAGCATACTGCTTCTCATCCACTGTCCGGTCGTACATGGCTCTGTGGGCTTCCACCACGATCCCCGGTGCTTTCCGGTAAATATCATGGTGTTTGATCTTCTGCTGCAGGACATATCCCATGGCTTCCAGTTCTGTAGCCGCCTGCTCTGTAAAATCCCCGTGGATCAGAATATCAATATCACTCATTTCCCGCAGAAACGGCGAGGGATAATAGAATTTCATCCGGGCACCCTTCATGGGCTGGCACGGGATCTTCGCCCGTTCCATCCGTTGTTCCAGCGCCTGCAATTCCTGCAGCTGCACGCCGGTAAAAAGCATACTGCCCAGTACTTTTTCCCGCAGGAGTTCTTTTTCTTTCTCCGAAAGCCCTTCCGTCTTCAGCAGGGCTCCTAACAGCAGGTAATCCATATGATTCTCCCCGGAGATCCTCACGATCTCCTCCACAGAGATTCCCTCCGGCAGAGGTGCCGCTTTCCTGTCCTCCAATCCGGCTCTCACCAGTTCCGCCAGATATTCTGCCATTGTATCCATGTGTGGTTCCCCTTTCCCTTTATTCTCCGTTTCCGCTTTCCGTGGCAGTTTCCCCTTCCCCGTAAGGAAGCTTTTCCTGCCCCGAAAGCATTATAAACTCTTCCGTATATCGCAGAATATATTCTCCCCTTGCAGCAAAATATTCCAGTATCTTTTCCCCATCTGCCAGATAACCTTCCTCGGTCTGTCGCAGTCCGTAGCGTTCCGCCGTGGCAGTCACCGCCACCCTGTGGTTCTCCAGAAACGGTGTCAGGTACGCTTCCGCTTTCTCCTTTGTCAATTGTTCCGCATATTCCCGCATCCTCTGGCGGAATGCTGCCGCGAACTCCGGATTTTTTAATAAACTCCGCAAGAACCGGTCCCCTGACACTCCGGGACACAGATACGTATTCACACTGTAATTGCTGACCCTATCCCGTCCCAGAGTATCCGTTGCATCAGAGAATTCCCAGTGCCATTTCCCCGATTCTCCCTCTGCCGCCTGTCTCCACAGTGTGGTGGAAAAAGAATCGAACTGTGGATTGCCGAAATAAAGATTCGCACAGTAATAATCCAGATAGCTGTCCGTATCCATCTGTTCCAGGATTTTTTGATAAGTTCCGGGGTGTAAGACTCCCCCCTCCGTCACCAGGCGGTACAGGTCTCCGTACTCCGGTGCGATCCCGGAAGGATAACGGTTCTCTACCATACAGATCTCCTCCGGAGTCACACCGCAGATCCGGGCATAGGTCTCCTGCGTATTCTCTCTGCCTGCCAGATACAGGCCCCAGAATTCCCCGTCCACAAATACCATGCAGCCCTTCCGCTCTCCCAAAGTAAAATCTGTTGTGTCTTTCAGCAGCTTTTCCTCCAGATACTGTCTGCTCTTTGCCGCATAATCTGTACCGCCCGCATATAACAACAACGTACCGTCCCGGAAAAGATCATACAGTTCACAGGTGCTCTCCGGCACGGGATCCGCTTCCGTCAGTAAAAAGCTTTTCTGCCCGTAGTCGATACTCCCGTCCTTTCGCAGGCGTAACGTTGCATCGCCCTCATAGGTCAGGTATCTGTCCGCTTCGAAATACTCCATGTGGACAGGCACCTCTCCGCCCCGGTAATAATTGGCGGAATCAAAGCGCAGATCATCCGCTGCCAGCGCATTCTCATAGTCCACACCCGTGACATAATTGCCCTCAAAATAGTCAAACAATCCCACTGGATCCGTGATCAGCGACAGCACCGGCAGATCCCGGTACATCGCCCCGGATTCCATGGCTACAAAATAGCTGGCGCAGGTGATCCTGCTTTTCTCCCCTCTGGCATCTATGGCCACCGCCTGCAAGACTACTGCTTTATCCACAATGGCAAGCGGTGCATATTCCTGATAGGCCGACACCGTGGAGATCGCGGAATAGACATTGGGACTTCCGCAGATATTCGTCACCGTCAACGGCGTCTCATAGAGGATCCCGTTCTCCGCATCCGGCACCGTGCCGTCCAGCGTGTAATAGATACGGCTTCCCTCCGGTGCCGTGATCTCCACTGTGATGTCTTCCGGATAAAATCCTCCCGGCAGTGAAAATACCGGTCCATCCTCCGACCGTCTCTGCACGATACGGCTCCGCACCGTGATCTCCCCGGTGTCCTGCGTCCGCTCCGCCTGCTGTCTCTCCCGCATCTGTTCGGTCAGCTGCTGTCTGTCCGTCTCCTGCTTCCTCTGCAGTCCGATCAAAAAGGCTGAAAATCCCACACAGGCCAGCAGTGCCAGTGTGATTCCTATTCGTTCCCCTGTTCTTTTCCCGGTATCCATTTCTTCCCTCACTTAGTCCCTGTAATAAATATCCCTGGTGTATACCTTCTCCCTGACGTCCTCCAGATCACAGTGATACCGGTTCGCCACGATCACATCCGACCTTTCCTTAAAGGCTTCCAGATCCCGTATGACGGGGCTCCCGAAAAAGTCCTCCTCCGAAAGTTCCGGCTCATACAGCAGGATCTGTGCCCCTTTGGCCCGGATCCGTTTCATGACACCCTGGATACTGGACTGGCGGAAATTATCCGATCCGGATTTCATAATGAGCCGGTAGATCCCGATGACGACCTTCCGCCCCGGCATACCGCCTCTGCCCTGACTCCCCTGATAAAATCCCGCCTTTTCCAGAATACTGTCCGCGATGTGATCCTTGCGGGTACTGTTGGCAGACACGATGGCCTGGATCAGATTCTGGGGAATGTTCTCGTAATTGGCCAGCAGCTGTTTCGTATCCTTCGGCAGGCAATAGCCTCCGTAACCAAAGGAGGGATTGTTGTACTGCATACCGATCCGGGGATCCAGACAGACCCCTTCGATAATGTTACGGCTGCACAGATTCCGCATCTCCGCATAGGTGTCCAGTTCATTGAAGAAGCTGACCCTGAGCGCCAGATAGGTATTGGCAAACAGCTTCACCGCCTCCGCTTCCGTGGGAGCCATGATCCGGCAGGGAATCTCCCGCTTTTCTGCGCCCTCACACAGAAGCCCGGCAAACCGTCCGGCATATCCTGCCATCTCACCGGATTTCGGGTCCGCTCCCACGATGATCCGGGAGGGATACAGGTTGTCATACAGTGCATGTCCTTCCCTTAAAAACTCCGGAGAAAACAGGATCCGGTCCGTGTGATATTTTTCCATCAGGGAAACAGTGTAGCCAACCGGCACCGTACTCTTGATCACGATCACAGCGACCGGGTTCACTCTCCGCACCGTTTCCACCACTGTTTCCACCGAACCGGTGTCAAAAGAATGGAGCGCCGGGTCATAGTTCGTGGGGGTGGAGATGATCACAAGCTCCGCCTCCCGGTAAGCTGCTTCTCCGTCCAGCGTCGCCTGTAAATGCAGCCGGCCTCCCTGTAAATATTCATCGATCTCTTTGTCACGGATTGGGGATCTCCCTTTTTTTAACAGTTCTACCTTCTCCGGTATCACATCCACCGCCGTCACTTCATGATTCTGGGCCAGCAGGACTGCCATGGACAGTCCCACATACCCGGTTCCCGCTACCGCAATTCGTATCATCATCTTCCTCCTGTTTCCATCCCTGTGTTGTCTTTTCTGCGGACCGTTTATTTTCCGGTGCCGTTTTCTCATGATGTATTTCAGGCAGGAATTTCTTCGCCATTGACAGTAATGCCCGGAATTCTTTCCGGCCTCCGCAGCACAGAAGAAACATTCCGTTGGAAAATAACAGGCATACCGCTGCCCGCTGCGCCAGTCCCGGGATTTCTTCCGCTGTTATCCGGCTGCATACGCGGTATGTCAGAATACAGTTTAAAAAAGTCACAACCCCATAGAAGAGGATCGTCCCCAGATAACTGCGCCGGTCTTCCCCGTCAAACAGTGTCGTAAACAGATTATGTAACAGCCATGGCATCCCCACGACCGCAGTAGCTGCCACCGTGGACAGGATCACTCCATACAGCCCCCAGGGCTTTACCAGCAACAGATTCAGCGTCAGATTCACTCCCGCCGTCACTAACGTCCGGAAACGGTCCCTGTGCCAGATCCCGGCAGCATCCTTGTAGGCATTGAACAACTGATTAAACTCACAGATAAAATAATAAACGCACAGACAGATCACGATCTGCCCCGGCAGCAGTCCCTGCTCTCCGATCCAGACCTTCATAAAAGGCTGGAACAGACACAGCAGGCCACATGCACCAACGCCTGCGATCCAGGCTGTCAGCAGCGTGAATTTCTCAAAATCACCGTAATTTTTCTCCCTGCTCTCCGTCAGGAGACTGTTGCCGATCCCTGCAAGGCAGGAGGTAAAGATCACGCCTGCCATACCGGTCAGTGCAGTCACTATGTAATAATAGTTCTGATAGACCGCCAGCACCGTCAATCCCAGAAATGCCGAAATGACCAGTGTATCCGCGGAATTCACAATAACCGCTCCCACCCGGGAGGTGAACAGGTCACGGATCTTATTCCTGATCTGCCGCCCGGTCTGCTCTCCTACGTTTCCCCGGGGAACATACTCCGGATAATACCGCTTCGCCACCCGGGCAGTACACAGGTTCGTCAGGATCTGGGCCGCCAGCGCCGCCAGCAGATACCAGTAATAGTTCCGGAACATTATCAATAAACCTGACTGTATGAGATATTGCAGTGTCCGCACCGCCAGATCCGTCTTGCTTGCCAGGTCACTCCGCTGATGGGCCGCCAGCAGACTGTTTTTGTAACCGAACAGCCAGTAGCTGATGACACAGGTGCCCAGATGTAACAGATACAATACATATAAATTCACATCCTGCGGAATGCTGTCCGTCCGCACCAGAGAAGGCAGAAACGGTAAAAGCACCATTCCAAGCACCAGAATCACCAGACCGATGCGGCGGTAATAGCTTCGATACAATGACAGAAGTGCACAGATTTCATCCGTCTTTCCCTCTGCGACCGGGGCATACATACTGTATCCCAGTGCACTGCCCACTCCCAGCTCTGCCAGATTCAGTATCTGCAGCACAGAAGTAAACAAGCTGTTCAGCCCCAGATATTCCATTCCCAGATACCGGATCAGCAGTGTCCGCATGAGAAAGGGGACCAGTATCTGATACCCTTTCAGAAATCCGCCGAAGATCACATTTCTGACAGCGTTCCGGGTCCTTCTCATTCCGTTCTCCTTCCTGTCCCGGTCTTTTGCCCGATCCACAGATCGTAAGGGAAGCTCTGCAGAAGGCCTTCCCGCAGCCCTTCCAGGCAGGGCAGTTCCATTGGTTCCGTCTCCTTCGCTTCCGCCAGAGAAGCCGCCGACCGTACTTCATATCTGCCGGTGGCAAAATACCAGTCATAATATTTCAGCAGTTCTTCTTCCATCCCCTGTCGTAAGAATACCGCCGGGATTCCATAGCTTTCCGCCAGAATGATCCCGTGTAACGAAGACGAGTATACCACTTCCGCCTCCAGAATTTTGTCGAGGAAGGTCCGGTAATCTCCGGTTCGTATAGAAAGTCTGTCATCTCCTGTCGCTTTTCGCTTCATATAATGATCGATCACTACATATTTTGTCTTTTTCTCCGGTCGTCTGCCGGGATAGATCATGGGTAACAGGATCGCCGGATCCCCATAGACCTGCGGACAGGTATACCCGTTCTCCCTCAGTACCTGCGCGGTGATGGGACCTCTGACTGCCCGGATATCCAGTTTCCGGTATCCCCTTTGTGTAGTCACCCGTCCCACATGGGTGAATGAATTGATACCGCTGCCCCAGATCACCGCATCGAAGGCCCCCAGTCCCAGAACGGATCCGATCGTCATCAGATGGCAGGGTCTTTCCGCCTCCCTCGACAGATCCAGCCCCAGGCGGTGCAGCATCCACTGTGTCACCACCGGTGCCAGCAGATCCCCCAGATTCTCGTTAAAATTCCAATACTCCAGATTTACCCTGTTTCTGTCTGCTTTTCTTCCGTCCAATGTTTTCCGGTTGCGTAATGCGCCGATCTGTTTTGTCAGTTCCAATCCTCTCTCCTTCCTCCGTCCTACCTCCACCGGTACAGACTGTCCAATAGCCGGAATTTTCTCCGCAGAAGCAGCTCCCTCAGCAGCCGGCGCTTCCCGGATACCCGGAATACCCGATATTCCCGCAGAGCACTCTGCAGAGACGCAGAACCGCCGATCCGCTGCAGTTCCGTATACTTTTTTGTCTCTTCATAGCCGGAATCCCGGTATATTTTATGCAGAAACATCAGACTCTTCCCCACAAAATAGTCATTAATCTCCTCATACAGCTCCGGTTTGGCATGAAGCGTACGGAAACACTGCAGGGCACGGTCTCTGAAATACAGCAATGCCTCATAGTAGTTCTCATGAAACCGGTTCACCAGATTATCCGCTTCCTTATAGTGATAACAGTATAAGGTCTCCGGGATCACACAGATTCCCGTACATTTCTCCATCACCTGCATGGAAAAAGCCATATCCTCGCAGATGGCAAATTCTTCTCCGAAGCGGATGTCATTTTTTAAAAGCAGTTCCCTGCGGATCAGTTTATTCCATGGCGGATTGAAAAGTTCCCGCCTAAAGTCCGATAAAAACCGCTCTTTCAGATACTCTTTTCCTCCACCGCAGAACGCTTTTTCCGGAAAATTATCCACACATTTCCCATTCTGTTCCACCAGATAGGTGAAACCGCACACCAGATAGTCCGCATCCGTTTCCTGCGCCTTACGATGCAGAGTCTCCAGGGCATCCGGGAACAGGGTGTCGTCACTGTCTGCAAACACAAGATACGTTCCCTGCGCTTCGCATATTCCCAGATTCCTTGCACTGCTGACGCCGCCGTTCTCCTTGTGATATACCCGGATCCTGGGATCCCGCTGCGCCAGCCGGTCACACAGAGCCGGTGAGCTGTCACTGCTGCCGTCATCTATGAGCAGCAGTTCCCAGTCCGAAAAGCTCTGCCGGAAAATACTGTCCACGCAGCGCTGCAATTCTTTTTCCGCGTTATATACCGGCACTACGATACTAATTTTTGTCTCTCTCATTTTTCTCCATCACACTGCTGATTCTCTGTGCCACTGTGTCCCAGGAATACTCTGTCAGATACCTCTCTCTGCGCCTTGCCACTTCCTCCCGGTATCCCGGATCCCGTAACAGCTCCCACATATCCTCTGCCAGTCTCTCCGCATCCTCCCCGGAGAACAGCTTCCCGGTACAGCCATCCTCAATAATCTCCGGCATGGCGAACTTGTCCCTGCCGATACAGGGCAGTCCGTAGGCCAGTGCCTCCGCGAATACCAGTCCGTAAGCCTCAAAATAGGACGGCATGCAGAAGACATCACACAGGTTATAACAGTCCGCCAGTTTCTCCGCACTCAGATCTCCCAACAGGTGGATCTGCTGCCGGTCTGCCTCTCCTACCGCTATCTTCCTTTCCCGCAGAGCCGCCCGGATGTCCGTCTCCGGCGCCCCTGCCAGATACAGCTCCGCTTCCGGCAGATATTTCTCTCTCAGGATACCGAATGCCTGTACTACCAGTGGTCCGCCCTTTCGCACGAAGTTCCGTCCCACGAACAGGATCCTCCGGCCCTCCTTTTGTCCCGGTCGGATCCGGGCGGCATCCACATTGATACCGCCTCCTACCGCATGAACCTTTTCCCCCGGCAGCCCACATTCGCGGACCAGGAACTCTCTGAGCCACCTGCTCATGGTAAATATTGCTTTACTTTGCCGATATTGTCCCAGCTGCCGCTCCGCCCTGCGTTCCAAAACTTTTTGCGGCACCCGTGCGTACTCACAGTACCGGTAGCCGGTCGGATCTTCTTTTTGCAGCCAAAGGATCGCAGCCACCGAGAGATCCTGATAGAGATAGGATGAAAACCGCGCTCCCGACGGCCAGCCGCCAAACTGGAACGTCGGCATTTCACGGGCCGTTCTGTACCTGTGTCTCCACGTTATATACCGCTCCGCCAGCCGCAACCGGTCTCTTAAGACAGGCTCCGGCACCAGTCCTTTTTTCCTCTGCAGTCTCCGGATCACCTTGCGGTACACCGGATCCGAAAGTGCCAGATCCCGTATCTGCATATAGGGTTCAAAAGCCTGTCGCAGCGACCAGGCCGTTCCCGACCAGGTTCTCTTCTTATCCTTGTACCACAGACATATATACAGTACTTCCGTCATGGTCATCTCTTCCTTTCCGCATACAATGCGATCTGTCTGCACCCGTCCGTAATGTCATAGCATACTGCCCATTGTGTTCCCGGCACCGCCACATCAATATCAAACGGAAAATCCTCAAAAGTCATATCTGCTGTTCTGTCCTCATAAGCCGGACAGGCCCTGACAGGCAGTGTTATGGTCTGTCCGGGGGTTACGATCATCAGTATTCTCTCCTTTGCCGTATCATTGGTCACACTGAAATGAATCAGTCCCTGTTCGTCAACAAACCTGCTGCCCACATACAGAGTGTCCGTCGCATGGATATTCTCCATGGTGACCCCTTCCGTGACATTACGGTGATAAAAGGTCCCGTACCGGGCTGCCTCCCCTACCGCAATGTTGCACAGTATTACATCTTCCAGTGAAAACCCTTCTTTCACCAGCGTATAAATGCTGTACCCTCCGCCGTTTAGGATGCAGTTGGTAAAATAGATGCCTTTGGCACCGCTCTTCTCCGGAGCAATCATGAGACAGGCATTCACATAGCTTTCGCCTCCCGGGATCGCCGGTACTTCGAATCTGCAATTGTCGAAAGAAATATTCTCTGCCGGAAGGGATGGATAACCGAAGATCTGCACGCCGTCGGAATGTACCTTTTCACCGCTGTCCGGATGCGCCAGATCCGCAATATAGCAGTCTCTCAGTGTCACATTCCGATACGGATTCAGGGCATCTCCACTGCTGCCGCCCAGACGGCACCGGGTAAACCCCGCATTACTTCCCTGAAAATTGCGTAACGTACAATCCTCAAAATAATAAGCGATCCGGGCATCCTCCCGTCCGGTCGTCACTGCATCGAATTTACAGTTTCGAAACGTTACAGTGGTCTCCTCCACGATCCGGCTCTCATTGACCATCAGCAATGCATACCCGGAAAAATCCGTATCCCGGATCTCGATCTCCTTCCCTGCCTGCCGGTTGCTGTAGACCAGATCCAAAGCCAGCTGTCCGCCTGCCCCGACCTTATATGAGATACCCTCATAAGTGCCCGGTTCCACGATCTTAGTCAGCTCCGTATCCGCGTCCACACCGGTGTTGAAACGGTCCGGGATCTCTCTCGGCGCCGCCTGCACCCGGATCCCCGGTATCATACACAGGCATATTCCAAGAAGCATAAATATTTTTCGCATAATTTTACCCTTTTTCTTTACCTTATGTATCTGTGCTCCGCTTTGTGTTGTAAATCCGACTTATTTTCCCGGACTTCTACAGAGCTCACCTGAAACAGGGCAATGGGAAGATACGCATACTTAATGGTCTGCAGCGTATCCATCCACCACAGATTTAGAAAGTACCCACAGACTGCCAGTGCCATACACAGCATCATCCTGTCCTTCCGGCGGATGCCGCTTCCAAGCATCTCTCCCACCGCCTGCAGGATCAGCAGGCTGTAGACCGCCAGCCCCGGATAACCATAACGGATATAATTAGCCACATAGAAATTGTCAATGGAACGGATCGTAGCCCCGCCCGGGATATACCAGGAAAAATGATATCCGGATCCCTGCCCCAGCCAGGGATTCAGCCAGTTTACCGTAAAAATATCCAGCAGGGCATCCCGATAGGAAGCACTGTTGGCAAGAGAGGTACTGTCCACACCGTAGCGCACCGCATAAGAAGTTCCCAGCAGTTCATCCATTACCGTGCAAAGCTGCATCAGGATATAATGCCCCGGTGGGGAATCGGGGAATAAGATTGCCGCCAGCAGGATCAACAGCCCCGCCGGCACCACCGTAAACAACAGTTTCTTCCTCTGTGCTCCCGGTGCCAGTACCGTCAGCAGCAAAAGCTCCAGTCCCATCACCGCCAGGGTGGAACGGGATCCCGTCAGAAACACATTCACCAGTACCAGCAATAAAAGCGGCAGATGTTTAAACAAAGTGAAGCTGTGTTCCCGCTCATCGATGCACAATAACGGCAGTCCGGAGATCAGGATCAGCCCGTAAGCCAGCGAATGATTGGCAGGTCCCATGATCCGGTAAGAGCCGGAACGGATCATGCCTCCGGTATAAAGCCCTTTGATAGTCTCAAGATAAGCAAACGGTGTCTTTCTCATAACCGCTTCCACGATCCCAAGCAGACACAGGACCAAAAGCATCCGCCGGAAAAGCACCAGGAAGCCGTCACTTCCCAGATACTCCCGCAGTACATAGATCACCAGAAACGCTCCCAGCAGTTCGATCAGGGGATACAGCAAAGTGCCGACATGGAAACGAAACACAGCGGTATAGAAACAGATGCCCAGATAGACTGCCATGAGCGGCCACAGCTTACAGCTTCTGATTCCCTCCCGGAATACCTTTTTACGGGATTCCTTACTCAGGATAAAGAGGCACAGGATCGTTATAAGCAGCCGTTGTGCCGTCAGGTCAAAGCCCGGCAGCCGGATCCCGAAGTACTGCGGCAGAATATAATAGGTAATGAGAAAACACACCGCCAAAAACCGGCCCAGACTCCATTCCCCGCAGTTTTCGAAATAACGGCTGCCGCTCTGCCATCCTGCCCTCACATTTCCCCTTTTTTCCACCAGATATCTGCTCATTGTCTCAACCTCTGAGTGCCAGGGCAAATTCCACCGGCAGCGATTTTTTACTGTGATAACAGTCCCGGTATTTCCATGCCAGTGGCACAATATTCCATAATTTCCGCTGTTCCATCAGCTCGATACGCAGCGCTGTCGCCCGGATATTTCGACGCAGCAGTTCCTTTGCTTCCTCCGGCATTCCCAGATCCTCGGCAAAGCGCAAGGTGGCTTCATGACTTTTCCGCAGTTCCCTGAAAAAGGCGACACGTTTGTCCAGATCCCGCATCTTGCGCTTGGACACATTCCCAGAATGCATTCTCCTCCGCAGGGTGACACTGTGGAGAATATAACAGCCGTCCATGCAGAGCGCCAGTTTCCAGGCGTATTCATCATGAGCCCAGCCGGGATACCAATACTCCTTTGTCTGTTCCAGGAACTCCCGGCGCAGACACATGGTACATCCCTCACTGCCGATAAAAATGTTCGCCGGGCTCCAGGTGACATGCTCCAGGGTTCCGTCCCCCCGAAAGCTTTTCAGTACCCGGCGGCTGACGGACGGGGCATCGGGCTCCACAGTAAATGGTATAAATTCCGAACCAAGTACCTGAATCTTACGGTGCTCTTCCATCTGTTTTACCATGTTTTCTACACGGTCCTTCTCCCAGATATCGTCCTGATCACAGAAAAATACATAATCACCGTCGGTCTCCTCCACCGCTGCCTTAAAGTTCTCCGCATATCCCCGCCGCTTCTCATTCTGCGTGATCCGCCATGCCGGTATCAGACCATATGTATCCAGATATTCCCTGACGATCTCTGTTGTCTGATCCGAGGAACCGTCATCCCGCAGGATCACCTGATCTACCGGAAGACTCTGCTGCCTGACGGAATCCATCTGTTCTGTTATAAATCTGGCTCCGTTATAGGTTGCCAGTGCTACTGATATCCGCATATTTTCCCCTTTTTCTCTCTGTCCGCTTATGCCTGTCAGGACAGCTTCCCCGGTCTGCATCTGGCGATCGGCCCCCCACAGATCCCGCACAGCCCCGGTGTGGCGATCCGCAGATACTGTCCCCGAATTCCCCTGCCGAGATACGGATTCTTACGATACTCCGGGAAATTTTCCCGCAGGAATGCGAAAGTCTCCTCCCGCAGAATTCTCCGCAGTCTCCGGTCTCTTACTCTACAGATCCGTCCCATGGAACTGCACAGCAGGATTCTCGTGCAGAAATATTCCAGTTCTTTTCCGTAAGCTTCCATGAGATTTTTTTCCCGATAAAACAAACAGGCATCCCGCAGTACCGGAAAGATATTCCCCACACGTCCGCTTTTGTTTTCGTTCATGGCAGAATCCCCTCTGTCCCGGTGATATACATAGACGCCCAGCATCCTGGCCTGTCTTTTCACGTAGGGTCTGAGTTTCAGATAAAAGGACGTATCTTCATAGATATAACCCTCCGGGAAGAGAATGCCGTGATCCGTAAGCAGCTGTCTGCGGATCAGCTTATTCCACGGTGCAGCGGATCCGTAGGCCCGCATTTTCCTTCCATCTTCCTTCACATAATGAAAATCGCATTCCACCAGATCCAGATTCTCCGATTCTGCCCGGGTATACATGGCAGCATACATCCGCCTGTCCACATAGTCATCCGAATCCACAAAGCCCACATACTCCCCTTTAGCGGCTGCAAGCCCTGCGTTTCTGGCTTTCCCCTGTCCGCCGTTTTTCTGTGTGATGACCCGTATACGTGCCGGATCTAAAGCACGGTACTTCTCCAGGATCTGCGCGGATGTATCCGTGGAGCCATCATCCACGAAGATCAATTCCAGATCCGGCAGTGTCTGTTCCGTCAGGGAACGGATACATTCCTCCAGATACTTTTCTGTATTGTAGACCGGCACGATCACGCTGACTGACGGCATAATATCTCCTCCACGCTATGTAATAAGAATTCCGGGAAGTACAGACTGATCTCCCCATGCTCTTTGTAATGGGCCACATCTTCGCTGTAGCGATATCCCTTTTCCGTCAGATCCCTGCGCAGATAACGGATATGTTCTTCATACGTATGTTCACTGTCGGAATAATGCAGATAGATCCTCTGGGAAGGCACATACCGGTTATCCGCTACTTTCTTCGGCAAATACCGGTTCAGGAAATCGACCTTTTCCTTGCAGACCTGTCCAGCAATATGTTTCAAGGCCTCGATATTGCCGGTATCCAGCAGGCTTTGTCCCAGAAAATACTGCGGGCCTCCCACGACCATATAGCTGCCCGGATAATCCAGCCCGAAATTCAGAGCTGTATAGCCGCCCTTACTGGAACCGCAGAAGATCAGCCTTTTGGCTCCCGTCTGTTCCCGTACCCGGTCGATCAGCTCCTTTACCGTGGCAGCTTCTTCGAATCTCATGTTACTGCCCAGATAAAAGGAGCCTCTGTGATCCGAGGCAAAATCATCCAGCAGGAACAGCTTATTGCAGGATACCCCCTTCAATGTCCGGACATAGTTGTACCTCGCCCGGATCCCCTTTCGTGTGCAGGAACTGAAGACGATGACCAGATCTTCGGAATCTGCACGGTCCAGCATGTATTTTAATGTAACTCCCCGGGAACGGTATTTTTTCTGATTCCGCAGCAGACGCAGCTTTGTCAGCATATACTCTCCCAGTTTTTTTCCCTTTTTACGAAATTTTTGAATGTTTTCCATGATTCTCCCCCTCTTCCGCAATTAAAAAATTCTCTATGTCTGTCAATATCCGCCGGGTATTGGAATGATATCCGGCAAATTCCCTGCTACTGCTGTCCAGAATACAATCCCCCAGCTTCTCACTGTCATAGCAGGCACAGATCAGATTCATCCCGTCGAATTCCTTAAGCAGCTGTACCTGATGATCATCCACATGTTCACCGTACCCGGACAGTCTGGGCACTGCTATGACTTTTTTCCCCTGTTTTACTGCACCGATGATCACTCCGGTGCCTCCGTGGGTAATGACCATCCGGCATTCCCGCAGCTTCCCGGCAAAGCTCTCCCTGTCCAGGAATCGGCAGTATTCGTAATGTGCCGGCCGGTAATCGCTCTCCCCGACCTGTGCAAATACCTCCTCCTGAATGACACCTTCCTCAATCAGGCGGTCTATCTTTTGTAACAATCGATTGAACTGGAACTTCTGAGATCCGGTCGTTACAAAAATCATCCTAATAAATTCCTCCCAGGCAGATCGCATCCGGATAGATTTCCTTCATCTGCGCCCACTGAACATAAAAACGATCCGCATAATGATATAACAGCTTTCCCGTCAGAGTGGCCGAAGTCACCTTTGCAAAGGATTCGATGTAGATCAGCTTCCTGCCGGAAAGTTTGGCTTCCATGCACAGAGGGATCATGGCCAGTACCCCGGTGCATACCACCACATCCGGCTGTTCTCTGTGCAGCAGCCGGAGAGAATATAAACTGTTTTTCAACAGATATAACAGACAGCACCACTGTCTGCGGTTCACCTGATGCAGATAGTAGCATTTTACAGGTGTCTTTACCTCATAGCCCGTTTTCTCCGTCACCACAAAGCTTTCGTATTTTTCCATCAAGGGTTTTAACATCATCAGCTGTTCAAAGTGGCCGCCGGACGATGCGGCAAAACATATCTTCATACCTGTCACACTGCCTCTCCGTTTTGCTGCTTATATTCTTTCCAATATTCCTGCAATCTATAGTTACAATCTTTGGATCTCGGCGGCAGACCGTTAAACAGGATTCCGCAGATATCAGCGTCCACCTGCTCAAGCAATGTCACCGCCGTCTTTTCCCGGCTCATATGACTGACACCGGCCCGTATTACCAGCAGATATGCGGTAACCTCATGGGACAGCAGCAGGGCGTCCGTAACGATCCCGACCGGCGGCAGATCGATAATGATACAATCGTACTGCTCCCGCAGCCCGAGCAGGAGTTCCTTCATCCGCTCTCCTCCCAACAGTTCGGAAGGATTCGGCGGATTCTCTCCCCCTACCAGCACATCCAGATTTTCCCGGTATTCCAGAATCTGAGGAGTCTCCCGCAGTCCCGCCAGATACTGGCTCAGCCCCAGCCTGCCCCGGAGCTTTAACAGGGAAGCTACCGACATATTCCGCATGTCTCCGTCGATGAGCAGTACCTTTTTCCCAAGCTGTGCGTAGCTGATGGCAATGTTGACACTGTTTAAGGTCTTCCCTTCATTCTGATCTGCGCTGGTAACGGCATAGACCGGACAGCGTTCTCCCTTTCCCGTGAACAGCAGATTGGCCCGGATGGTATTGTAGGATTCTTTGACGGCGAAGGAACTGTTCTCTCCCAGCACCAGAACGGGCTTACTCTTCCGATCCGGCGCCTGGATCTGGGGAATGTCTCCCAGCACGGGAATCCGGAATGCCAGTTTCAGCTCATAACGCCTGCGGATCGTGGTGTCCATCAGTCCTGCCAGCAGAAACAATACAAAGGATGCCCCGAAGCACCCGGCAAAACCGAGCAGCGCATATTTGGTCAGGCCGGTGGAACTGTAGGGCGCTTCCGGCAATGTGGCATAATCGACCACTTCAATACCGCCGGACTTCACGATCCGGCCGATCTCCTTCGGAGCCACCCTGCCTATGGCATTGGCCAGTTCCATGGCCCGGTAAGGATCACTGTCATACACATAGACATAAAAGACCGCCGTATTCTCTGCCATGCCGGTACCGATCATTCTTGAAAGTGTCTCCGGCCCGTAGTCTGACCCGATTTCCTCCCTTACCTTCTCCAGGACCGTGTTACTCTTCAGAATTAATATGTAGCTCTGTACCAGATTCTTAGCCTGTGTAAATTCGGAATTCGAGATATTGATTGAAGAATCATACACATAATCCGGGTCGCTGTAGACATAAAATGATACCTCCGCACGGTACAGGGTGCTGTCGGTCAGATACGCATAAGCGCCTCCGGCCATACCGCCCAGTACCCCCAGGATCATAATATATGCGATTCTTTTTCGCAGGATCCACAGGATCTTCTCCAGATGAAAATTATTCAAGATCGTTTCCAACATTGTCCTCTCCTTTTCGACAAATTCTGCTTTTCCTCAAAATGAAAATATCCACCAGGGAATTCCCTGATGGATATCATTCTCCGGACATTTGCCTGTCCGCTTTCTTCTTATGTATCAGCCTGTATAAATTATATAAATTGTCCATGCACCCAAAAAGCGCTTCTATAGGGAAAGACGGTGCCCGGAAGCAAAACGGCTCAACATTTGTTATCTTTTTTTCTGCCCTCTTCTGTGGTACAATAAGTATAGACATGCGCAGTGCGTGTTTGTGAACATTTGACTGACACTAACCACAAAAGGAGTATACATATATGATACAGAAAAAGAAATTCGTAAAAACCTTCCGCAATACGAAAACCGTACAGCTGGTTCTCCTGCTTCTGCTGGAGACTGCATATGTTCTGGTCCTGACCCTGCATCCTGCACTGGGCACCCGGCTTTTTGAAGACCGGACTCTGTTTATCTTATGCACACTTTCCTGGATCCTTGCATTGTTTAATCTGATATGGTTATTATACGATTTCTATAAATTACGTACCTTTGCCGAAGAGAGCCACGCCCTGAACCGTGCGGCCTTTCTGGATCATCTGACCGGCATCCCCAACCGCCACGGCCTGGATGTAGTCTTTGAGACCTACGACTCTCCGGAATCCCTGGCTCATGTAGCCTGCTATATGGTGACCATCGCCAATCTGAAAGAAATCAACCAGACCATGGGACACGTCGTCGGCGACCAGATGTTAAAAGATTTTTCCGGTATTCTGGAAAGTGTCGGTGACGCTTTCGGAGTCGTCGGTCGTAACGGCGGCAACGAATTCTTAATGATCGTCAATCACGGCTCCCATAATACCATGGAATATTTCATCGAAAGCCTGGATCAGCAATTAAAAGAATACAATGATGAGCACAGCAATGCCCCGATCCGGATTCAATATGCTTATATTTTGAACGAAGAGTCACACGCCGAATATTTTTCCACCTTACTCACAGAGACCTACAACAAGCTGCACGCCTAAGGAACCCGTTAACACAACAGTGAGACGAATACATGAAAGACTTGAATATTCCTTACATTGCCGGTCTTGTGATCCGTGCCCAGCATAGCGACTCGGATGCCTTTGCGGAATTGTATGCTCTTACCTATAACAAAGTGTACAACTACACCAGGCATTATCTGCGGGATGACTTTCTCGCCCAGGACGCCATGCAGGAGGTTTACATACTGGCTCTGAAAAACATCGGAAAACTGAATGATCCCACGGTTTTTATCGCCTGGCTGAACCGCATCTGCTTCCACGTCTGCTATGACATGACCCAGAAAAACCGGCCGCAGAACGACTGTCAGGTGTTAAACCAGGAGATTCTGGACATTATTCAGGATCCTCACCCGGATACCAATCCGGAACTGCACTACCAGCAGAAGGATGAACATTCCCGTCTGACGGAAGCCTTAGAGCAGTTACCCTTTAACGAAAAACAGGTACTGATCATGCGTTACTATAACGATATGAAACTGGAAGAGATTGCTGCCGCTATGGAAATCAGCCGCAGCAGCGTAAAAAGATACATTTCCTCCGGACAGGAACATTTGAAAGAAAGTATGAAAGGATAACAGAATTATGTTTTTTCATAAAAAGAACCGCTATGAATTGGACATGACGACTGCCAACAACGCCCTGCAGAATATCCTGTCCACCTGCAACCAGCCGGTCAATACCATCCCTTTCGACAAGCTGGTGCTGCGTAAAAAAGTAAATGCCGCCTCCTACACCCGGCTGATCATAGCCACGGCGGTGATCTTCGTACTGACCTTTTTGTCACCGCTTGCGATCGTCCCTCTCTCTGAGATGAACGAGAAGCTGTTTGCCCCCGCACCGGCGGTGCTTGCACTGGATTATGTGGAGAATGATATTTTGAGTCTTAAATTCACCGGTGACAATATTCTCTACGAGGAAGCCTTTATGGAGACTATATCGGGAGAGATCATAGAACCGCTCTCCGTAGACGCCTCCAAGAGCGTGATCAATTTCCCGTTTCTTTCCGAGGAAGCCAATATTTATATTCCCGTAAAGAACGGAGAAACTCTCCACCTGCTTTTTACTCCCGATAATGTAACGGGCATGGAACAATAACAACAGGATGTAACGATTTCTATGCGGATATCAAAATTATCTGCGCGGCTGCGCATTTTGCTAA
Source organism: uncultured Acetatifactor sp. (assembly GCA_934394515.1). Taxonomy (GTDB): domain Bacteria; phylum Bacillota; class Clostridia; order Lachnospirales; family Lachnospiraceae; genus Acetatifactor. The sequence goes on along the minus strand of CAKRRU010000006.1, from coordinate 6,465 downwards.
TTACATATTGTATGACTGCCGGTCTGTGTGCCTGCGGATCCGACTCCGGCAACACCGCCGTGACCGCGCCGGCAGCGGAGGCTGTAACGGAACAGTCCCCTGTGTCCCAGGCGTCACCCGATGCGGATGTTGCCCGGTCTGACGTTTCCGAAGAGATGGAGACCCCCGCTGTTCCTCTGCGGGATGCTACTCCTGTCTGTCTTGTGCCTCAGGCTGACGGGACGGCAACAGCTTCCAATGACGTGGCTGTCATTGACTATTCCCATATGTCTGACGGTTATATCTGTGCCAATTATACCGGCACCTGCCCCAAAGTCAAACTGCGGATCACCGGTCCGGACACCGTTGTCTACACTTACGATCTGCACGGAGGCGGCTATGAGACCTTTCCTCTGTCCTCCGGGGACGGATATTATGACGTTACGATCTATGAAAATATTTCCGGTACAAATTATGCTACCTGTCTGTACGCTGACCTGGATGTAACGATCACAGATGAATTCGGTCCTTTTCTCTACCCCAACCAATACGTGAATTTTACGGCTGACAGCAAAGTAGTTGCCAAGGGGCAGGAGCTTGCCGAGGGTGCCTCCTCGGATCTGGATGTGATCACACGGGTCTATGACTATATTACCCGGAATATTACCTATGACTATGACAAGGCTTCGGATCCTCCCACCGGATACACCTCCGATGTGGATGCCATTCTTGCTTCCGGCACCGGCATCTGTCTGGATTATGCCGCTGTAATGGCAAGTATGCTGCGAAGTCAGCGGATTCCGACCCGTCTGGAAGTCGGTTATGCCCAGGATGCCTACCATGCCTGGATCAGTGTTTACACCGCTGATACCGGGTGGTTAAACGGCATCATAGAATTCGACGGCAGCGTATGGACCCTGGTGGATCCTACTTTCGGTGCCAACACGGATGACAAGACCCTGAAAAAGTTCATCGGTGACGGCAGCAATTATATTCTCCAGAAAATGTATTGATCAGCCAAGAAATGAAAGGGAACAAAACGACATGAAAACTACTGAAAAAAAACTACTTTCCAATGAAGAGATCGCTTCTTTTTGCAGTCAGGCTGCCATGCTGTTTCAGGCAGGTATCCCCCCTGTGGAAGGCATGGCGATCCTGCAGAGTGATGCGCAGTCTCCCGAAGGCAGGGCGATCTTTGACGAGATCCTTGCCGTATGCAGACAGGGAGAGAGTTTTCATAAGGCTCTGGAAGCTACGGAAGTTTTTCCCGATTACTGCCTGCATATGATCGCGCTGGGTGAAGAATCCGGTAATCTCGATGTATGCATGAATTCTCTGGCGGATTATTATGAAAAAGAAGATGCTATCGCGGGAAGCATCCGGGATGCCGTGACTTATCCCTTTATCATGATCGCTATGATGGCCGCCGTCATTGTGGTACTGGTCAGCCGTGTCATGCCGATCTTTGAGCAGGTATATGTGGAGCTAGGCAGTGAGATGACCGGCTTCGCCGCATCCCTCCTACGTCTCGGCAACCATCTGAACCGCTATTCCTTTATCCTTGTAAGTATTTTGTGCGTAATATTATTACTGTACATTTTCGCTACCAGGACCCAGACCGGCAGACGTACGACTGCCCGCTTTCTGAACTGGTTTCCTCTCACCAGACGCTTCTACGAAAGTGTGGCCTGCGAACGCTTTGCCAGCGGTATGGCGCTGACTTTAAGCAGCGGCATGGACACCTATTCCAGCCTGGACATGGTCGCCGATCTGGTAGGCAATGAGAAAATGAAGCAAAAAATCCTAAGCTGTAAAGAAGCCATTAATGCCGGTGCCAATTTTTCGGAAGCACTGAGCGGCGCAGGTATTTTCAATCATCTGTATTCCCAGATGGTATCCGTTGGTTTCCGCAGCGGTAACGTGGACGTGGTCCTGAAAAAAATAGCGGATCGTTATGAAGAGAATACCAACCGCAGATTACAGTCTATCATTGCCATCCTGGAACCGACACTTGTCATCATTCTGTCAGTGATCGTCGGTCTGATCCTGTTATCTGTCATTCTGCCGCTTATGGGTATCATGACCAGCATCGGATAGGAGTGCGATACTATGAATCGTTTTGAGCAAAAGAAACTATCTTTCGGTCGCAGGCTGATCTATCTGCTTCCTGTTCTGGCTTTCCTGATATTGTTTGTTCTTTTTTTACAGGGAATCGGCTCTGTCAGTGAATCCACTCTGAGCAAGCAGCAGGAAAGTCTGGAGACTGCGTTGGAGCGCAGCATTTCCCAATGCTACGCTGTAGAGGGTTCTTATCCTCCCTCTCTGGAATATCTGGAACAGCATTACGGACTGTTGTATGACGAAGACAGCTTCTTCGTTGACTATGAATACTATGGCAGCAACCTGCTTCCGGAAGTCACAGTACTTCGCAGGACCGGTGCCCACTAAAGGAGTTTCTGACAATATGAAACAGGAAAAACATTTTATTGTGGATATCTTGTTCGTTCTGGCGTTGTTCGGTGTATTTGCTGTCTCCGCACTGGCTCTGGTCACGATAGGGGCAGATGTATACCAGCACACCGTGGAGGATATGAGTGTCAATTACGAAAGCAGGACTGCCGTGTCCTATATCATGGAAAAAGTCCGGCAGAATGATACTGCCGGCAGCATCTCCCTGACTACTCTTGACGATGTCCCGGCACTCCGTATGCTTTCGCAGATTGAGGAAGATACTTATTGCACTTACCTTTATCTCTATGACGGGCATTTAAAGGAATTATTTATGCGTGAAGGAACTTCCCTCGGCGGACAGGTATTGCCTGCAGGTACGGATATCATGGAATTACAAGACCTGGAATTATCCTATGCTGCGGACGATCTGATAAGAGTGTCCCTGCAGACTGCTTCCGGAGAAGTTCACACCTTTTATGTCCATGTACATTGCAATACTGCAGAATAAAAACCAAACAGAAAGGATTCCGAATCTATTATGAAACATTCCAGATCCAGTTTATTTTTAATGGAAATGATCATAGCAATTCTGTTTTTCTCACTGGCCAGTGCCGTCTGTATCCAGTTATTTGCCAAGTCACACCTTCTGAGTACACAGACGGTAAACCAAAATCAGGCCGTGATCCGGGTACAGAATCTGGCAGAGTCTTATCTGGCTCTGGATGGTGATGTAACTGCCATGCAGGCGTTATTTTCTCCTTCGCAGCTCAGTGATGATAACACCCTGCATCTTGCCTTTGACAGCGACTGGAATCTGTGTGCCGATGGTGACAGCACCCGCTTTCTTGCAGAACTTCATCATACTCCGGCCGGCGAGAACGGTATTATGGAGGCCGTGATCACCGTATATGACATCTCCGCCCCGGAATCTCCTGTTTATACGCTTTCTGTCATGCACCACACAGCAGAAAGGAGGGATTCCCATGCGTAATTCTTCTAAGAAAAAGCAATTCGGTATGAATATCGGGTCCGCTTCCATCCTGCTGGTCTTTGTGATCCTCTGTCTGGTATCCTTTGCCGTGCTCTCTATTGTCAGCGCCAATGCCGACAGCAAACTCAGTACCCGCGTACTGGAACGTACCACTGCTTATTATACCGCCTGCAATCAGGCTGAGCAGTCTCTGGCCGGTATGGATCATACCTTACGCCGTATCTATGAGTCCTCTGACAGTGAGGAGGCTTATTTTGCTTCCGTCGGTCACGGAAAATCTTATGTGATTCCGATTTCCGATCTACAGTCTCTGCAGGTCACGATAGAAATTCTATATCCCGGGACCGCAGAAGATTCCTTTTATAAAATCACTGCCTGGCAGGTGTTGAATATTGGCGAACTGCAATAGAGCATGCCTTAAGGCATGCTCTATTGTCTTATTTACTGCTTTTTCATTTTTCTTAATAATATTATCCCTGATTCAATTCTTCCACAGTCTGGAAAAGTCTCCGGATATCCTCGTTCAGTTCCTTCAGATAATCCAGATTTCTCTGGTTCAGCTCTAATGTATTCTGCGCATTCGCAGTTACTTCTTCCGTGGATGCGCTGATGGAACTTACGGAATCCACCAGTGCTTTTTTGGATTTCTGAATTTCGCTGATAGACTGTTCGATCTTCCGGTAATCAGAGTCCATTGCCTCGGAAGTCTCCGTAATTTTTGTAAACAATCTTCCGGTATCTTCCACCAGGCTGTTCTGTCTTGCAAAAACCTCTGTCAGCTGATTCATATTATCGGTCACTTTCTGTGAACCGTCATTGATTCCCTGAATCTCTTTGCGGATCTTCTCCAGAGAATCATTTGTCTGCTCGGAAAGATCCCTGATCTCTCCCGCCACTACCGCAAAGCCTCGTCCCGCCTCACCTGCACGGGCTGCTTCAATACTGGCATTCAGTGACAGCAGATTCGTCTGTCTGGAAATATTGTCAATCAATCCTACGATCTGATTCACATTATGAATCTTCTCCATAAGATCATCCATTGCCTCGGTGGTCGAGGTGGAAGTCTCCGCAGTTACTTTTGCGGAATCTCCTAATTGCTCCACATTCTTTGTACCGTTTTCAATTGCCTCCAGCGTATCCCCGAGGCTGTTATGGAAACCGTCTACCGTCTCACGGATGGAATCAATATCCCGGCTCATGGTGTCAATGTATCCGCTTTCTTCCTGAACAGCCTCTGCGGTGGCGCCTGTTCCCTCACATACCTGTTCCATGGCATCCGTGGAAGAAACGGACGCTGTACGAAGATTCTCTGTCTTCTCCAGAATCTTTTCCGAATTTTCTGCGGTATTCTCCGCCACCTTCTTAATCTGTTCCAGTACTGCCTTGCGGCGTTCCTGTGCGGTTTCGATCTCATCCATCTTCCGCTTCGTCATACCGGCATCTATGTAACTGATCAGACTGCCGTACAAAGATACCAAAAATACTGCGGCAAGCTGGATCTCGATATCGATCATCGGCACTGCTTCCAAAGCTCCGGTTGCTTTTGCATATCCGAGATATACGATATTGCAGGCCATAACACCGATGCTGTAAAAGGTTGTGTATTTCCATTTATGGAACAGGGGAAATATCATCAGGATAGGAATCATATATACGTATGTCATCGTAGTATTCCCGGTGAACAGAACAAAGATATACACCACAAAATAACTGATCGGCAAAAGGTATTTCACCGCCTCCGATTCCGGATCCTTTTTCTGTAAGATCAGATCCACTGCCACAGGCAGTAACAGCAATAATAAAAATACCGCTGTGTATTCTCCGGTACGGTTTCCCTTCACAAATTCCACCAGATAAGCTGCTGCCAGCACAAATGCAATAAATGAGTATGCGATCAAAACACATCTGTTAACAGTTCTTTTCTCGGTGAGTTTTCCATGTCCGTCGATTATCATAAATTTCCACCCCTTACTTATGTGTTTTTTATATACTTTTGTATGTTTTATATAATGTTATTATCTCTTTTCCTATTTCCCCTGTCAAGTTTTCACTGCAAATAACTAAAAAAAGGGTCCCCACAATATGGGGACCCCCTTTTCTTTCATTCTGTAAAACTCTGTGAATTTATTTATTCGTTGTCGGAATCTGCTCCTACCGTTGCAGTCTCTGCATTTTCATTCAGTTCTGCATTTTCTGCATCGGAATCAGTTCCGTCACTCAGATTCAGCTCTGCATCGTCACCGTACATATCTCCACTGAAATCAATGGTCTCTACGGCATCAGTGCTCAGTCTGGTGTTACGATATCTCTTCATACCGGTTCCTACAGGAATCAGCTTACCGATGATAACGTTCTCCTTCAGACCGATCAGGTTATCGACCTTACCCTTGATTGCAGCCTCTGTCAGGACCTTAGTGGTCTCCTGGAAGGATGCTGCTGACAGGAAGGACTCGGTTGCCAGAGCTGCCTTGGTAATACCCAGAATGATACGCTTACCTTCTGCAGGTTCTTTGCCTTCTGCGGTCAGCTTCTCATTCATTTCTTCGAAATCCAGAACATCTACCAGGGTTCCGGGCAGGAACTCGGTATCTCCGTTGTTCTCGATACGAACCTTCTTCAGCATCTGACGTACCAGGACTTCAATATGCTTATCGGCGATATCTACACCCTGTAAGCGGTATACACGCTGTACTTCACGAAGCATGTAATCCTGTACGGCACGGATGCCCTTGATTTTCAGCAGATCGTGAGGGTTTACACTACCTTCGGTCAGCTCATCACCGGCCTCCAGTACCTGTCCGTCTACTACTTTGATACGGGAACCGTAAGGAATCAGGTATGCCTTGGATTCCCCGGTCTCTTCATTGGTAATTACCACTTCACGCTTCTTCTTGGTATCACGGATCTCAGCCTTACCGCCGAACTCAGCAATGATTGCAAGTCCCTTCGGCTTTCTGGCCTCGAACAACTCCTCGACACGGGGAAGACCCTGTGTGATATCGTCACCTGCGACACCACCACTATGGAAGGTTCTCATGGTCAGC
>CAKRRU010000005.1 GCA_934394515.1 uncultured Acetatifactor sp. | reverse complement strand
TGTCCCATGGTGTCGTTGATCTTCTTGAAATTATCTACATCCAGAACGAACAATACCCCCTGCTTGTCCGGATATTTCTCCATATATTCACGTATCTTACGTTCTGTGGCCATCTTGTTGTTCAGATCGGTCAGCAGGTCGGTATCTGCCTTATCCTCCAGAACCTTACTGTGTTCAGATGCTTTGATACGTACCAGAATATTGATCACGGTTATAACAACAAGCGCTACAGCGATGGAAATACTGATCTTAATGATCAGATTCACAATAGGTCTGCGGAAGGACTGCTGAATACCGGACAGATAGGATTCATCGATGCCTACCACCAGATTCCAGTCTGTGTCCGCAATGGGAAAATGACAGAGAATCTTACCTACGCCGTTTTCCTTAACATGTAAAATACCGCTTTTGCCCTTCTGCTGCTGTCTTTCAAACAGCGTCCAGTTTCCGAGACTCTCTGCTACATCCTTTAAGGAATTCCAAAAGTCGTTTCTGAGAATGGCGGTCTGCTCTGTGGCACCATAGCTTGCCATAATCGTACCGTTTCGATTCACCAGGGAGAAAAATGCCTGATTTCCATATACGGAATTTTCGAAGAGATCTGACATCTCCACCGGCTCCATATAACTGAGCAGATATCCGGTCACATTTCCGGAATTTGTAACAGGGCATACATAGATGAAAGCGGTCTGTCCGTTAAGCCCGTCATCTCTGGTAAACAGATAATGTGAGGATTCACCGGGGATACTGTCATAGTAATTCAGTTCCGTCATATCAATCTGCCGTCTGTCATTCAGATAGCCCGTGCCGTTGGCTGCGCAGTATGCAGCCATATATGCATCACTGGCTTTCATCAGTGTATCCAGCTTCTCATTCAGAAACGCATCACTTCTATCCGGCCGGCCGGCCATGACCGATGCGACCGCATCCGTGATATTTCCCAATGCGTTCAGCTTATCCTCTACTCCGGCAGCATAATACAAACCAATTTGTTCCACCTGGTTGTCCACAACGGTCTGTATGGCTGTGTCCATCTTATCATTAAAGTCATATATGCTCAGGGCCAGTGCGATGACTAACAATACACATGGCAGAATCCATTGGAGGAAATTTTCCCATATTTTTCTCTTCTGCATTTTCTGAACACCTCGTATCTGCTGTCTGTAAAACCGAAGTCCTTCAGGGCTCTGCCTGACAGGAGTCCCAGCTACTTATCTTCTATCTTGATATTCGGATCAAGCTCATCGTGAAATACCCGTTCATCCTCTTCCGGAGAAACTTCAGGTGCCGGCTCCTGTTCAGACAGCAGCTGATCTTCCAGCTTCCGGAAAAATTTGTTGTACAACATGGCAGAGGCATATGCCGGGAGTGAAAAGCCAAACAGAAAAATAATCGGTATCAGTCTTAAAGATACCAGATAAATGATCAGGGGGAAAAATGCCATTACAAGCATCACAAGTGTCTTGGGCAATTGTAAAATACTCATAATAAATGCATTCCGGATGGTTCCCATAATCGTATTGTCAAATTTGGCAAGTACCGGAAATACATATAAAGCGGTGCAGATCACCAACACTCCTGCTGCCATGATCAGAACGATCAGCACCTGGCTGAAATGCATTCCGGACTTGGTAATAATATAGTAGTCGCCGCCGAGGATGGCTGCGATCAGCAATAATAGAAGCCAGATCAGCGTCGCCTGACGGAAATTGGTCTTAAAAGATTTGAAAAAGCTTCTGGTAATGTAGCTCTCCTCATTTCTTACGATCTTTAATGCCACATAATGCATGGAGGTCAGTGCCGCACCTGCGGTGATAATGGGGATACAGCAGATCAGTGTCAGAATATTGAGCCACATCAGGTCTGCCATCTTATTCAGTACATTCATTAAAGGGCTGTCCAGGTCAAAAATTTTCATTATGTCTTATCCTTTTCTGTTTTATAAAAATTTTTCCATAGGAGTCACACGTATTCCGGAGAAAGCTTCCTCTTCGTGTACCGCATGGAACCCCAGTTTTCGGTAGAACTCCACGGCATACGGTGCTGCTTTCAGCGACATATACCGTTCCCCTTCCTCTTTTTTCAAATATTCGCACATTCTTTTCATCAGATTCCGGCCGATTCCCCGGTGATGATACTCTTCATCGACAAAAAGAAGTGATAAATGATTATAGTTCCGCACAGAAGCAGCTCCGACGATCCGCACACCGTCCAGTGCCACCATCATCTGATACCTTCCCTGCCGGAACGACCTATAGAGGTGTTCATCCGTAATGAAATCATAAAAATTACGGATTCCTTCCTCTGTATAATCCACCGCCTCAAATTTTAAAAACGTTTTCCAGATCATATGCATGGCAGGAACCCAGTCCTTGTCCTCTGCCCATCTGATCTCGTAAGTCCCCGCCGCATCTGACATGCCGCACCGCCTCTCTGACCCGAAAGAGCTCCGGTCTTAGGCAAACGCCGGAATTTCCTTTCTGATCCATTGATAGATGTCTTCCATGGCCTGCTCACCGTCTTCCTCATTCAGAAGCTCATGCCTGTCATTATCATACAACTTGACGGTAATGTTCTTCACACCGGCTTTCTTCAGGGAATCACAGGCTTTCTGAACGCCCCTGCCGTAATCTCCCACCGGATCCTCTGCTCCGGATACCATGAAGATTGGCAGATCCTGCGGCACTTTTTCCAGATTTTCCTGCTTCTGTAATCGTGCGATCAGTTCAAACAGTGTCTGGAAACCATTCACGGTAAAGGTAAATCCGCACAGTTCATCCTCTATATAGCGATCTACATTCTCCGGATTCCTGCTCAGCCAGTCACTTGCGGTTCTGGGTTCATTGATCCGTTTGTTGTAGTTCCCGAATGCCGCTTTATCAATAAAACGGCTGACATGCTTCGAACCACAGAACAGCTTCTGTGCGCCCGCCATAGCTTTGGAACAGAGGATCAGTCCTCTGGACTGCATTCCGGTTCCCACAATAACCGCACCATCAATACCTTTGCCGTAACGGCACAGATAATTTCTCGTAATGAAGGATCCCATACTGTGTCCCAAAATGACATAGGGTACTTCCGGATACGCTTCTTCCGTAATTTTTTTCAGTCTGTGCACATCCCGTACTACCACCGTGGCCGGATCCTGCTCGCAAAAGTAACCGTACACACCACCTTCCGCTACAGACTTCCCATGTCCCAGATGGTCTTCACCGGTGACCAGGATTCCTCTCTGTGTAAGGAATTCAGCCAGGTTCTCATAACGTTCCACGTACTCTGCCATACCATGTACTATCTGCACTATGCCCTTTACCCTGCCGTCATCCGGAGTATATCGCACTGCATGGATACGGTTCTCACCGTCCCGGGAATCAAAGTAAAATTCTTCCTTGATCATAAGACCTCCTTGGCTGTGGAAAATCATAGGACGTCCAAAACAAATGTCAATTTTACAGCCATCTGTTTTGTCGTCCTATTCATTATATATCATTTCTTATAAAATTTTAAGCCCTATATTGTTTTTTCTTGGTAAAAAATCACCAGTTCAGCCACGCCAGCTGCACTCATCCCATGAACTGTTTTAACAAATCTCTGCTCCGGCGGGCATATTCTTCTCCGGAGTAACCAGTGCGAGATTGCCTTCCGCATCTTCCGCACACAGGATCATGCCCTCAGACAATACTCCTGCCAGCTTCGCAGGTTTCAGGTTCACCAGTACCATGACCTTCTTGCCTACCATTTCCTCAGGGCTGTAATGTGCCTTGATGCCGGAGACGATCTGGCGTACCTGACTGCCGATCTTTACCTGGCTGCACAGAAGCTTTTTGGACTTAGGCACTGCCTCACAGGAGATGATCTCGCCTACCTGGAACTGCATTTTTGCGAAATCATCATATTCGATCTCTGCCTTGGGCTCCAGGTCGATTGCTTCCTGTTCTGCCTTCTCTGCCTCGGCATTTGCTTCTTCGGCTTCGTGCTCTGCTGCCGCCTTGATCATGGCTTCTTCCAGTTCTGCTTCCTTCTTTGCAACATCCTTCATATCCAGACGGGCGAAGAGGATTTCGGGCTGATCGGTCACTTTGTTGCCGCTTACGTATAAGCCGAACTGCTCCAGTTCATCAAAGTCACGCAGAGAGGTATTTAACTGCTTCGCGATCTTATCTGCTGTCTCGGGCATGTAGGGCTCAAGCAGGGACGCACCGATGATGATGCCTTCTACCAGATTGTACAGCACGGTTGCCAGGCGGTCTGCCTTGGCCTCATCCTTGGCCAGTACCCATGGTTCGGTCTCGTCGATGTATTTGTTGCAGCGTTTGAAGATGCCGAAGATCTCGGTCAGGGCATCTGCCACACGCAGTTCTTCCATCTTTGCCACAACCTTTGCATAAGTGCCTGTCACGGTCTGCTTCAGATCCGCATCTACTGCTGCATCGTTTTCGGTCAGCTGTATGTTTTTATTCTCTACCACACCACCAAAGTATTTGTTGCTCATGGAGATGGTACGGTTCACCAGGTTGCCCAGGGTGTTGGCCAGATCGGAATTGGTACGTTCTGCCACCAGCTCCCAGGTCAGGTTGCCGTCGTTTTCAAAAGGCATCTCATGTAATACATAATAGCGTACCGCATCCACACCGAAATAATCTACCAGATCATCCGCATAGACTACGTTTCCTTTGGATTTGCTCATCTTGCCGCCGCCCATGAGAAGCCAGGGATGACCGAATACCTGCTTCGGCAGGGGCTCGTCCAGCGCCATCAGGAAAATAGGCCAGTAGATGGTATGGAAACGGATGATATCCTTACCGATCAGGTGCAGGTCGGCGGGCCACAGCTTCTTGTACTGCTCGGTGCTGTTGCCGTCTGCATCGTAGCCGATACCGGTGATGTAGTTGGTCAGCGCATCCAGCCATACATAGATGACATGCTTGGGATCGAAAGTCACCGGAATACCCCAGGTAAAGGAGGTACGGGATACGCACAGATCCTGTAAGCCGGGAAGCAGGAAGTTGTTCATCATCTCGTTCTTGCGGGATACGGGCTGAATGAACTCGGGATGCTCATTAATATGCCTGATCAGTCTGTCCGCATACTTGCTCATACGGAAGAAGTAAGCTTCCTCCTTGGCAGGCTTTACCACACCGCCGCAGTCCGGACACTTGCCGTCCACCAGCTGGGACTCTGTCCAGAAGGACTCACAAGGAGTACAGTACATTCCCTCATAGGCTCCCTTGTAAATATCTCCCTGATCGTAGAGACGCTTGAAAATCTTCTGCACCTGCTTCTCATGATCCTCATCGGTGGTACGGATGAACTTATCATAAGAAATATTCAGTAAATCGCACAATCCACGGATCACACCTGCGATCTTATCAACGTGTTCCTTCGGCGTAATGCCTGCTGCCTCTGCCTTCAGCTCGATCTTCTGACCGTGCTCATCGGTACCGGTCTGGAAGAAGACATCATAACCCTCTTTTCTTTTAAAACGCGCAATGCTGTCAGCCAGTACGATTTCGTAGTTGTTGCCGATATGGGGCTTGGCAGACGTATAGGCAATGGCAGTCGTAAGATAATATTTTCCCTTGTTTTCCATTGTGTCTGTTCTCCTTTTCTACTCCTATAACATATAACACTATCTAATGCCACACGGATCACTCCGCGCTCCCGCAATATTTGCCGGCATTAAAAAAGTCTCCTCAAAAAACATTATGTTTTTCAAGAAGACGAGCGTTATCCCGTGTTACCACTTCTCTTCGTCTGTACCTCACAGCACAGACCTCTTCGGGTCCGTAACCCTATCCGCTGTAACAGGCGGATCCTGTCGCAGCCTTGCTTTCACCGTTTGTTCTGTCCCGGTGTCCGTTCGGTGCGCCGCTCAGAAGCCATCTTCTCCATCTGTCCGTTTCATTCCTCTCAGCCTGCCGGAATGTTCTCTGTAAAACTTCTATAAAATAGATACTCTCTTCCTCATTGCATTTGTGTATTCTTACAGTAGCACAGGAAATCCGGACTGTCAATGCAGTTTTTGTTGCCATGCAATCGTAAAGGTGTATAATATTATATTATATAGGGTAATTTTTATAACATACATAAGAGGATATAAAATGAAACAAAGTAAATTGCCAAAGCAGACCTTGATCATTCTGGGCATTGCTCTGGTGCTGGTAATTTCCACCGTCATGTGGAGTTCTGCGCAGATCACACAGGATACGAAGAAGGAAGTGCAGTCCACTCTCCGGGATGTTGCCACGCAGAACGCCCTGATCGTACAGCAGGAGATCCGTGAAAACTTCAACTTATTATACAGCCTTGCCGATGCGATCAGTGTTTCCCCGGGTACAGCCAATGCCAGCTCCATTGCCGCACAGTTGGAATCTTTCGTCTCCACCTATGGGTTTAAGCGGATCGGCTTCATCTCACCGGATGGTCAGGCAGTGGCCACTGACGGCTATGTACAAGATCTGTCCAGCAGAGATTTTTTCAAAGAGGGTATGCAGGGACTTCCCGGTATTACCAATACTCTTCAGGATCGAATGGGTACTCCGGAGCCCATCAATGTATTCAGCATTCCTGTATATGATCAGGGTGATTCCATTATCGGTGTTTTATTTGCCACCTATCGGAACCAGCATTTTGAAGAAATTTTAGGCGTGCAATCCTTTAATTATCAGGGATTCAGTTGTCTGGTAAATCAGGACGGTGACCTGATCGCCACATCTTCCAATGCACCGGCTTCCCTACTGGAAGCCTACCGTATGTCCGATTATCTGGCTCAGAATGCCCGTAACGACCAGCCCTTGCAGGATCTGCATACGCTGCTTCAGAGTTCTTCTTCCAACGGTGGTTATTTCTATGGAGACAGTCAGAAGTATTATTACTATGCGGCTGCATTGGACAATCTCCGCAGCGACAGACAGTGGTTCATCCTGACTATTGTTCCCGATCAGGTACTTTCCAGTCGTTCCGCTCCGATATTGTTTCAGGTGCGGCTGCTGATCCTGCTGATCATTGTGATCGCCGGAGTCGGTACTTTTGCTTTTGTGCACAGTATCCGGATACAGCGTAGACAATTATATCGTCTGGCCTATGTGGATCCTCTGACGAATGGTGATAATTTTGCCTGCTTCAAGGAGAAATTATCCCACCGAGGCGGAGACAACGGCTTCTATGTTGCCCTGGATCTTCAGGATTTCAAGCTGATCAATAATACCTGTGGTGTAGCCAAGGGTGACGAAACACTGTCGGAAGTATGGAATCTTCTGCAAACCGGTACGCATCTGGGTGAATTTTCCGCCCACATCAATGCAGACCGGTTCATCCTGTTCCTGCGGGATAATGACCGGCGTACCTTAGAACCCAGATTGGAGTGCCTATGTCAGGATATTTCCAATCTGTCCACAAAGCTTAATATTCCGAAACTATTCCCTCTGTGCGGTGTCTATGAGACTGCCGATCACAAGGAAATCGAGCAAAATTACGGCAAGGCTGTACAGGCTAAGTATCCGATAAAGGGAAAACGTACCAGACATTATGCTTTTTATGAAGATCTGGATATCAGACAGCTCTCCGAGGACCGTCTGATGGAAGATGTCTTCGAAGACGCCCTGAAGAACGGAGAATTCCAGCTGTGGTATCAGCCGAAAGTAGACCCCGTCACCGGAAATATTCTGGGAGCCGAGGCTCTGATCCGTTGGAAGCGCCCCGACGGCACCATGCTCTCCCCCGGGAAGTTCATTCCATTATTTGAGAAAAACGGTAATATCACAACACTGGATGAATATGTGTTCCGCACAGTGTGCGCACAACAGCAGAGATGGCTGCAGGCCGGAGCAACATTGTATCCGATTTCTGTAAATATTTCCAGAGTCAGCCTATACTACAGCAATGTGGTAGATAAGTACCGGGAGATTTTGAATTCTTTCCGGCTCGATCCGAAATATGTTCCGTTAGAGATCACTGAGAGTGCTACCATTGATAACAGTGATATTTCCTCCCTGATCGAGCAGTTCCATGAAGCAGGATTTACTTTACTGCTGGATGATTTCGGAAGCGGTTATTCTTCTCTGTCTTCGCTGAATGTCATGCATTTCGATACAATCAAGCTGGATAAGAGTCTGATCGATTACATTGGTGACCGGAACGGTGAAAAGCTGCTGCTGCACATCACACAGCTGCTGCAGAGCTTCGGTATGACTATTACCGCAGAGGGTGTAGAAACTTCGGATCAGGTAGAGTTTCTGAAGAATCTTCACTGTGATGATATTCAGGGTTACTACTTCTCGAAGCCATTACCGATAAATGAATTTGAAGATTTTGTAAGAAAGCATACAGGTCTGTAGGGTTCGCCCACAGACCTGCTTTATTTTCTCTGTTTCTGTCCTTTTATGCTATGTGCATATCTTTTACCGCTATTCTTTCCCCAAAATCAGGATTGAAAAGGCCGGAAGTGTAACCTCTGTACCATTTTGCTCTGCTGCATTTTCTGCGGTGTAAAGTTCTCCAAGCACTGTCAGATCCTCTGCTGCCGTCTCTCCCACAGTAAGTCCGGTCAGATCCACCGTTACCGGCTCCGCCGAAGTATTGCCAAGCATCAGTAACGTACTGTCTTCATAACTTCTGGTCAGTGCAAAATACTGTTTTGCATCATCCGGCGCCGCCGAATATTGTTCCAGATAAACAGTCGTGCCTCTGGCGATTTCGGGATTCTGATTGCGAATCTTGATCACCTGTTTTACATAATTATAAATCGAATCCGGATCGTCCTGTTGTTCCTGCAGACTGTCAAATTTCATCTGAAAATCTTCCATATCCACCGGTCCTTTACACATACCTGCAGCATTTTTGTCCTTGCTCCAGTACATTGGTGCCCGTTTATTCTCGTCTTTGCCGGAACCTTTCATCCCGAGTTCTTCGCCATAATAGAGGAATGCATTGCCGCTCATCAACAGGTTCAGGGCATTTCCCATTTTTGTCTGTGCCTCGCTGTTTTCCCCTGCATAATATCCGGTGCTGCGTCCCATATCATGATTCGTGTAAAAAGGCGCATTGATATAATTCGCATTATATGCCTCATACATCGTCTGCTCCGCTTCCAGATTTTTCGCATAGGAAGCAGCGGACGCCTTGCCGTTTACCACATTGGCAATGATACCGGATTTATCGGCAAAAGTGAAATCAAACATACTGTCTGCGCCGCTCTCGTAATATTTTGCATAGGTATTCTGATCCGTCCAGCATTCACACACCAGATAATTCTCCGGATCTTTGCCATGCACATAGTCAGCAAACCAACTTAAAATCTCTACATTGTCTTCCGTAGAGCCGGTGACATATTCTTTTACCGCATCCAGACGGAAGCCGTCCACACCTCGGTCCAGCCAGAAATCCGCAACCTGCTCAAATTCCTGCCGTACCGCCTCATTTTCCAGATTCAGATCCGGCATGCCGTCCCAGAAGCGCGCCTCATAGTACCAGCCCGTTCCGTTTACCTGCGCATAACCGCTCTGTGCTTCTTTTGAAAAGTGATAATACTCCACGTAAGGGCACTCTGCAGGATCAGGTTCCGCTCCGTCCGGAAGGTTTTTCAAGTATTCCACAGCCTGTAAAAACCAGGGATGTTTACTGGAGGAATGATTCATCGCCAGATCCAGGATCACCCGGATCCCACGCTCGTGGCAGGCGGACAATAGTGCATCGAAATCTTCCAGCGTTCCATACTCCGGATCGATGTTTTCATAATCTGTCGTATCGTATTTGTGGTAGGTCGTAGAGGGCATGACCGGCATCAGCCAAATGCCGTTTATGCCCAGATCCGTATCTGTCGTATCGTCACCATCGTTCAGATAGTCCAGCTTTTCCAGTACACCCCGGAGATCTCCGATACCGTCTCCATCGCTGTCATAAAAGGAATAAACGAACATTTCATAGTAGGTGCGGTATTTGTCATCCCGGATCTGTAATGCTCTGTTATCCTGTGCCAATGATTTTTCGTTTGACGCCGCCTGTGTCGACGCTGCCTGATCTGATAAGTCCTGTGATAATGTGGTCTGTGTCAGATCCGACACACCTGTATTCTGTGTTCCTGCAGTATTTCCTGTGGTATTCTTTCCGCAGGCTGTAACGGAAAATACCATAGTTGCCGCCAACATGATTGCTATTATTTTTTTTCTGTTCATATGCCCTTCTCCTTTATGCGAACCCGATTTTCCTTATCCCTGTCTTACTTTTCCTCATTGCCTGCAAGGTATCTCCGGCGTCATTCCGCTCTTCTCAAACCGGAACCACTTGAAGTCAAAATTGCATCCCGGCAGGAATACAAAGGTTACTTTCTGCTCTCCTGCCACTTTTTTCAGTGAGAAACGCAGCTCTGTATATTCCTCGCTGTGGGGGAACGGAAGCACCTGTGTCTCACCGTCTGTGAATCGTAACTGAATTGTATTCTGCTGCAGCGGTGTCCGTCCACAGATGACAATGCTGTCAGTACCGGTTTCTCCAAAATCCATCCCGGCTAATTCCAGCGAAACATTATTGCCGATCTGTTCAATCGCATCTTCCGTCCGCACAAAGCTGTCACCATAGGTGATGCCGTCTGTGAGTGCAAACAGTTTCGCATAGGCCTTCTCCTGTCTGGTGAAATGAAATTCCTTCAGGAAGAATTTATCGGATGATACAATTGTCACATCAGTAACACCTTTTAATCTGACAGGCAGTTCAAATGTCTCCGGCTGGAACACTTCCCAGATTCCCGGTTTCTGATAGATCACTTCTCCTGTCAGTCTTCCGGCAGCAGGTTTTCCCTCCCAGATCTGAATCCTGTGAGGATCATTGTCATTTGCGAACACAGACAGCGTGATCTCATTGCTTCCAGACTCTCCGAAGTCGAGAGATTCATATACCAGTGCCGTAGGTAATGCTTTGTCTGTTCCCACACTGTTCTCCACGCCGCGGCTCACATCA
The DNA here is from genome assembly GCA_934394515.1 of uncultured Acetatifactor sp. Taxonomy (GTDB): domain Bacteria; phylum Bacillota; class Clostridia; order Lachnospirales; family Lachnospiraceae; genus Acetatifactor. Next base: position 31,254 of record CAKRRU010000005.1, on the reverse strand, counting down.
CCGCCGATACTTTCAGCATAAGAGATACCTGCCACCGGCTCATACGGTGACCGGAAGGTCTGTCCCATGCCCTGCACGGTAAAATCAAGCTGTGAGATCAGTTTCACAGAAGGCGTTCCGTTACAGGTCATACATCTGACCTGAAAATTCCCGTCACTTATCGCTGTAATGCGGATGTTTTCACCGTCTTCCAGCTCTTCTAATTTTGCAATAGAACTGGGAATACCTGTCGGGTCTGTCACCTTCCAGATGCGTTTGCGGTCTGTAGCCGCCATCGGCCGGATCATGGTATGTATCACTGTCGAAGGATGTTCATGATCCAAAACTGTCGTCTCAGCCTGCAGTTCCAGTTTGCGCACAGGTACAAAACCGGGGGCAACAAACGCAGGCGGATATTCTGTATTTTCTTCCGATGCGCAGCTTCCTTCACGTACCGGTGCTTCTGTTGCCTGTAACTTAAGTGTAGCCTCTTTTGCAGCTGTCATACTATCCGCTTTGTCATCCGCTTTCTCCCGGGCATCCTCTACGGTGACACGGATCTCTCCGGGTGTCGTCTTCGCTGCGATCATCGCCAGGAGCTTTCCCCGGAACAATTTGCGCACGGTTCCCTTATAAGCATCATAGTCCGTGCTGTCACCGTTATCCAGTCCGACCAGCCGGCCGGCACCTTCTACCGTGACACGGACATAATCGGATGCATTTTCCACAGGATAACCATCTTTGTCTTCTGCGGAAATCTCCACAAAGATCATATCTTCTCCATCCGCACGTAATACCGTCTTGTCCGGTTTCATCACATAATGATCGGTGTCTCCAAACGAATGCCGTTCCTGCCTTGCGATTTCTCTGCCGGTTTCATCATAAGCCACTGCACAGATACTTCCCGGTTCGTAAGGGACTTTCCAGGAAGGCTGTAACACGGTTCCTTTTTTATGATCGATCTGCTCCCTTCCCTGTGATACACCGTTTACAAATAATTCCACTTCCGGTGCATTGCTTGTAATCCGCACATCTACAAGCTGTCCCGAATTAAAGTCCCAGTAAGGATAGACATGAATCATCGGATTTTTCCCTGCATCCGTCCACTCCGACCGGAACAGATAATAAGAGTCCTTGGGGAAACCTGCCGTATCTATCTGTCCAAAATAACTGTTCTTCGTCTGATAAGGTGTCGGCTCTCCGATGTAATCGATCGCTGTCCAGATAAACTGTCCGCAGGAATAAGGGGTATCTCTGTCCATGATGATACAGTATTCCGCATTTTTTGCCGCCCAGCTGGTCGTGCTGTTGCCCAGTGCAGAGCATTGTTCATCGTCTTCGATCAATGTCGCACGTTCCAGCGGAAAGTGATAGATTCCGCGGCTCTGTACTACGGAAGAGGTCTCGCTGCCGTAGATGATCCAGTCCGGATGTTTCTCATGATGCTCCGCATAATATTTTTCGGCATAATTATACCCCGCCACTTTCACGATATCCGCACATTTCTGCGCATTCTCCCATGGCATATAGTTCGATCCGATCGTCACCGGTGCCACTTTACGATAGTCCCATTCCCTGACTGCTGCGATCAGTCTGCGTGTGATTTCCTGCCCGTGGGCATCTGCGTGGGTATCCGGAATCTCATTGCCGATACTCCATAGGATAACAGACGCATGGTTCCGGTCTCTGCGGATCCAGCTACGCACATCTTTTTCAGCCCATTCATCAAAAAATCTGGCATAATCATACGGATTTTTTGCCATCTCCCACATATCAAAGGCTTCGGATAATACCAGGAATCCCATTTCATCGGCAAGCTCCATCACATCCACCGCCGGCATGTTGTGGGAAGTACGGAGTGCATTGACTCCCATGGAACGCATGAGGTTAAACTTTCGGCGCATGGCTTCTTTGTGGAAGGCCGCTCCCAGCGCTCCCAGGTCATGGTGGTCACAGGTGCCGTTCAGACGCACCTTTCTGCCGTTTAAGAGAAATCCCTGTTCCGGATTGAAAGTGATCGTCCGGAAACCGATCCGGACGTGCTCTTCCTGGCACAATACTGTCGTATGCTTTTCCCCTGCATTTTGTGCCGTTTCAGAGTATTCTATGATAGAATTCTTTTCTTCGATGATTTTCTCTGCATCTATATTTTCGCTGCTCCGAAGCAGTTTTACTTGCAGATCATACAAATATGGTGCCGTAATATCCCATTTGTCCGGATATTCCACGGGGATCGTTATTGTTACAGTCTCCTGCCCACAGGGAACCGGCTGCTTTACGCAAAATATCTCGCATCGGTCTCTATTTTCGCCGGTGGGAAAGTTTGGATTTGCGTCATCATATAAACGATATTCCAGAATATATTGTCCCTGTTCACTTTCCTGACATCCGTGACAGATTTCTGTATCTATCGTCAGATCATATCCTTTTTCTGTCTCCACAACAGAAGTATAGATACCGTCCAAGGGAATACAGGTCTCCGGCAGGCGGATCATCCACACATCACGATAGATTCCGGCACCACTGTACCAACGGCTGTTCGGTGCCTGAAATACCACGCGCAGCACCACCTCGTTGTCTCCCTCCTGCAGTGCTTCCGTAATATCCCAGTCAAACGTGGAATAACCGTATTTCCAGTCTCCGAGATGTACACCGTTTACATAGATGGATGTATCCATATACACTCCTTCAAATCGAAGGATAACATGTTGTCCATTCTCTTCTTTTTCCGGGAAATAGGAAAATGACTTGCGATACCAGCCGATACTGTCCTCGTACAGATTTTTCGTATCATAGATCAGCCAGTCATGCGGCAGATCCACCGGTTTCATCGCCCGTTCCCAAACCTGTCTGTCCTTCCAGTCTACTCCCAATGCGGTTTTTGCAAAATACCAGTGATCGTTCCATAACGTTCTGCTGTTCATCTGCGTTCCTGACCTTTCTTATCTATTTTATTCCGACTCTCCGGTCGCATTCTTCGCATTTTTGCATGCTTCGAGGCGTTTCACCAGATAGACCGCGAGCAGTGCATCCAGTGTTCCCAGTGCGATTCCACCCAGAATATCCGTCGGATAATGTACGAAGAAATACAGTCTGGAAAATGCGATCAATGCCGCCATGATCAGGCTTAAGATTCCTGCTTTCCGGTAATAACAGAAGATTGTCACCGCTCCGGCAAATCCGTTGGAGCTGTGTCCGGACGGGAAAGAATATTCCGACGGGAACGGTATTTTCAATACTACGCTGTTGTCCACCGCACAGGGACGGGGTCTCGCAATGACATTTTTGAGAAAAAGATTTCCTACGAAATATGTTATCACCATGGCGATCATCATGGTCAAACCGCATTTTCTGGTCTTGGGAATGCATGCCAGAACAATGGCGATCACGATCCATACCAGCCCGTGCTCTCCCATCGTTGTAAAAAATCTCATGACCGGTGTCAGCCAGTCCTGATGTATCCCCTGTATTGCATGTAGTATCTGTAATTCCATCTTACGTCTCCCCTATTTTCTTTTCCTTATATTTGTAGATTTCTTTCCTGTGCATCTTGTCATTTCCGGCAAGATAATAATTCCGGAAATCGACTATGCTTCCTGCATTTTATTAAGAAACGCTTTCGCGTTTGCCGCGATATCGTCCTTAAATACCGCAGATCCCGCTACAATGACATTCGCTCCCTTTTCCATTGCCAGCTCTACGTTGCTCAGATTGATGCCGCCGTCCACTTCCAGATCAGTAGATAATCCTTTGGCTTTGATCATCCCACGGATCTCCTGTACCTTTTCCAGGCATTCCGGGATCAGCTTCTGACCGCCGAATCCGGGTTCCACGGTCATGACCAGAACCATGTCCACCAGTTCCAGATACGGTTCCACTGCCTTTGCAGGTGTTGCCGGCTTGATCGTGATTCCCACTTTTTTACCGGTGGCGCGTATTTTTTCAATGCAGCCCTTCACATCCTCTGTAGCTTCCAGATGAAAGTTCACCAGATCTGCGCCGCAGGCTGCGAATTCTTCCACGTAACGCTCCGGCTTCTCGATCATCAGATGTACATCCAGGAACATCCCGGTATGCGGTCTGACTGCCTTTAATACCGGCATTCCGTAGGAAATGGAAGGTACGAACAATCCGTCCATCACGTCCACGTGCAGCCAGGGTACCCCGGCTCCTTCCACTGCTTTGATATCCTCTCCCAGCTTCCAGAAATCCGCTGAAAGAATTGAAGGTGATAAAATATTCATTGTGCTCCTCATTCCTGCCCATAGGGCTTATCTATTATCGTTTGTTTTCATAAAATTCCTGTTTCATACTCATCTATTCTAACAAACTTATTTTCGTAAAACAAGACAAACTAAAAGGAACCCTTTCGTGGCAGTATCCGCCGGAAAAAGTTCCTGATTGTTTTGATATTATGGAATAGATGTAAAATTTATAAATTTTTGACATCTTCTTTTAATTTGATCCACGCATCTTCGTGTTCAACGTAGTACAAAGGACATTTCTTTCCGCCGCAGTCATAATGCCTTAAAATATCGTCCGGCTGCAGATCATACGCATCTGTCAGCCATTTCAGCAGCCGGATCAGGGAATCATAGGTCTCCTGTGTAAACTGTCCGTTGTCAGCTTTATAACAGCATTCGATTGAAATCGAATCTTCGTTACGTGTCTGTACCGCATAGGCGATCTCATCCAGTGGAACGCATTGCATGATTTCTCCGTCATAACCAATGATAAAATGGGCACTGGCGCTACGCTCATGATTGTCCTTGAGCTGTTCAAAATAGCTGCGGTTCTGGGCTGCGCTGGTACCCGGATTGGCTGTATAGTGCACGAAAATATTGTTGACTTCCGTCAAAGGATCTCCCGGTCTGGAATATTCATTGACCGTGAGAAAATTCTCTTCCCAGTTCGGATGCGCCGCATAGACCTCGGCGAAAAGTCCCTGGATCTTAGCGCCGCTGTCTTTTCCCATGCTGCCTGTGTCCGGAGCTGCTGCGTATGCAGTATTTCCCGAGGTATCGGCTTCTGTAATATCAAATGTCGTTTTCAACAAATATCTTATTCCGACGATTCCCGTTAAAATGACCACACACAGCAAAAATATTTTGACGGCTCTCCTGATGCGCGCCATTCTGCGGCGGCGCTTCCTCGCCTCTCTTACACGGCGTTTTCTGACACGCGTGTTATAATCATTGGCACGGGTGTTATCCCCTGAACTTCTGTGTGATGAATAATCCGCCAGATACGGATTTCTCCGCATCTGCGTCATGTTGAGATCTAACTCCTTTTCGGAATATTTATGCTGTGTCATATTTCCCCCCGAAATCTTCGTTTCTTTCGGATTTCAATATAACGCAGAGTTGTCACATTTTACATCACGTTTTTCTTAAGATTTTATAAAGAAACGTTTAAACTAACTTCTGCCGCAAAAATTTTTCCAACACCTGTGCTGCTTTTTCATGCGCTTTCACACCCGGATGCATACGACTTCCCAGAGTTTCTTCCGTAGTATCCGGCAGCTGCAGAAAGTTTATCCCCATATCTTCGGTCTCTGCCGCATAATTTTCCACAGCTTTACGAATGACCGGGAGCAGATGATCCCCCAGCATACCGTAACCCCAGATGATCTGCGCCCGGGGATTATGTTCACGCACGACCTTTAAAAAATCCCGGATCGCAGCAGTCAATATTTTCTCCGCTTCTTTTGCATCCATGGTTCCGATCCATGCCTGTCCCAGTTCGGCTGCCGCACAAATTGCCGTGGCATCGTTGGTTCCCAGATTGATGATCACGGCATCCGGCTGCCACGCCGTAAAATCATAATCCTCCCGGGCTCCCAGTGAAGCATTCCTCTCTCCGGTAAGGAGACCGCAGACCTGCGTGTAAAAGGGGGGAATTTTATTATGTTCATTGCCATCCCAGCCGGTCACGATCCCCCAGCCGCTCTGGGATATCACTCGATATTCCGCTTTTAATGCATCTGCCACCATGCAAGGATAAGTATTCCCCGCGGAGAAAAATGCGCTGATCCAGTCTTCTTCCCCGACTGCGCCTATCGTTCCCTCGCCGCTGGTAATACTATCACCTATAAATTCCAGACGCAGCTCAGGCTCCGGTAAAGGTAAAAACTCTCCATTGGTGTATCCCAGGCCTGTGATCTGCAGGAGATGTCCCGGATCCTGGTGCATTGCCTGTACTTCTTTCATCACACGCACATGTTTTACCCTGCCGGCCGTCATCCCCCGGAACAGACACACTTCGCTTTTCCCTTTATTTACCGGCATGCGGATAATACGGGCTCCGTCCAGTTCCACGCAGATCCACGGTTCGAACTCATTATAATCCGCATTCAGAAAAAGCCACAGTTCACTCCCGGTAAATTCCAGTTCTATTCCACTGCCTGTCCAGAATAAATTCACGGTTTCTTTTCCTGTCGTCCGCCCTAAAATACGTACTTGCGGCAGTCTGTCTAATGTCATTATTGTTTTCTGCTGTTCCACTTTTATCCCTCTTTTTCTGCCTTCTTCTAATGATGATTTTATTATTTAGGCGAATCTGTTTCCGAACGCTTCTGCAATCACCGCTTCCGCCGGTCTCCCAGATACTGCATACGGGCTCAGGTATTCTAAATCTGCCGGCCAGTCCCAGATGCCGAAGCCATTCACCCAGTCACGTTTCCGGCATGCCGCAAACATAGTACGATACCAGTCCGCCTGTTCCGCATCATCCTCGCCTCCCTGCAGTTCCCAGTTGTTCGGCACCTGTGCCGATCCATGGATATTCATGCAGCCTGCCTCTGAGAAAAGAAAAGGCTTCTGATATTTTTTTATTACTTTTTCAATACGATTCAATTGATTTTCCCAGTCACCGATCGGATAATAACCGCTGGAAGCGATCACATCCACCGCATCCCACCATGTAATATGATCTTCTCCATATTTATCACAATTATAACCGACAGGTCCGTCATATACCTTTCTTACTTCCACGATCAGCCTTCTCCACTCTGTCTCCCTGTGTTCCGTCATTGTCATCTCACATCCGGCAAGGAATAGTTCGCAGCCTGTCCGTCTTGCAATTTCAGCATAATGCTTTTGAAATGCGATATGACTTTCAAACCAGTTCCCCCATTTCGGTTCACAGGGGACATCATGATCAAAGAAACTGATCCGTGCCCGCCAGACACCATTGTCACAATTCACTGTCGGCTTCAACGCAACCTTCAGTCCCAGTTCCTGTGCATACCGGATCATGCTGCAAAGTTCTTCATCCGTACAGCTTTTATTACTGTCCCAACGGATCTCTTCACTATAAGGGGTCTCCTGCATTCCGGATGGTGTGAATATCACCCAGTTTGCATGTGTTCCACGTACCATTTCTTTCAGACTGTTTTTCGTTTTTTCTGCTCCAAGTACTCCCCTGTGGGGAAACACCGCAAAATTTACCGCATGAAATCTGCCTGTCTGAAATCTTTCCATTCAAATACCTTCCCTTCCCAATATGACTTTTTGCGTCAGTTTCTTGTATTGTAACATTATTAGCTATATTTAGCTAGTATTTTTAGTTATTGTTTAGCTAATATTATTTTCATTTTGAGTAAGGGAGTATGACCGACACTATTTTAAATGGCAAGTTAGCTAACATAGCCCCCCTTTTCAATTTTTGAGGGTTTTTGTTTCTCTGTACCCTTCCTTCCGATTTTTGAGGGTACAGGTGAAACTTTTTCTTCCTTTGTACCCTTCCCTTCCGGTTTCCGAGGGTACAAGTGAGACTTTTTCTTCCTCTGTACCCTTCCCTTCCGGTTTCCGAGGGTACAAGTGAGACTTTTTCTTCCTCTGTACCCTTCCTTCCGATTTTTGAGGGTACAGGTGAGACTTTTTCTTTCTCTGTACCCTTCCTTGCGATTTTTGAGGGTACAGGTGAAGCTTTCTCTTCCTCTGTACCCTTCCTTTCAAAATTTGTTGGCACAACAGAGGAAATCATAATTACATGACGCCCCACATCCGCAATGAGCCACGCTATTCACAAAATTGTCCGCAAGGAATGCGTCCAATTTTATTTCATATCGCGGCGTTCGCCGCATCACGGCAAAAAAAGACAATGCCCTGTGAGCAAGCTCCCGGTCATTGTCTCATTTTTGCCTATGCGCGGCTCATTGCTGCGCGTAACTTTCCAGTTACAAGTTCTCTCGCAGTTTTTCCGCAACTTTACGATACATCGGCACAGGTACGTGATATTTCTCTCCCATACGTACCACTTCATATACCAGTCCGTCGATCTCGGAGGATTTGCCCTCCATGACATCTCTCTGCATGGATGTCGTGGCTTCCGGAGCCAGCGTGGACAAAATCTTCAGATTTACCTCTACCATATCCCGCTCAAAGGGAACCCCCATCGCCTCTGCCAGTGTGGCGATCTCCCGGATCATGGTCTTAAAGGTCTCACGTGCTTCTCCCTCTTTCTGGAAATCGGCTGCAGTTGCATGGAAGTAAAGACCCGCTGCACCGATCGGCGACACATATGAGAATTTTTCCAGGGCATCTCTGCGGATATTTTCGGAAAGTACGCCGTCAATGCCGCTTGCATCAAAATCTTTTTTGATATCTTCCAGGACAGAAGTGTATTCTTCTTTTTTGCGGACGCCATATACCACGCGCAAAATCTTGCCATGCTGGATCAGGACTCCCGGCTCCTTAATATTGGCAGATACATAGATGCAGCCGTCCGTCACTAGCAGTCTGGGCAGCTTCTCCTGCATTTTTGCGCCGGTTCCGTAGATGTTCAGTACCGGGATCACGATGGTGGAAGGCTTGGCCACCCTCTGAATAAAGGGAATGGTATCTTCCAGGGAATAGCCCTTGACGCACACCAGTATCACATCCGGCTGTTCACTATAATGCTCCATGTCCGTAGCTTTTACCGGAATGCATTCGGTGGTTTGGTTCCACATTTTTTCAACGGCAAGTCCTTTCTCCCGCATCGCCGCCAGGTGTCTCCCTCTGGCGATCAGAGTAACATCCTTACCTGCCTTACTCATATAAAATCCTAAGATTCCACCAGTCCCACCGGCGCCGATAATTGCGTATTTCATGGTAATCGTCTTCCCTTTCTGCTATATTGTAAAAATTATCGTTATTTTGTAACTATTCGGAGTAAAAGAAAAACTCCGAATATCACTTTCTATCAGCAAATCTATGATACCATGGCGTAAAAAAAGCCGCCAGTCTCTGTTTTCACATAACCGGCGGCTTCTCCTTGATATTTGATATTCTTATAAAAATTCTTTGACGGACTTGTAAACGCCCTTGGCATCCAGACCATACTTCTCTACCAGAGCGGCAGCGGATCCGGACTCACCGAAGACATCCTGCATACCGACCTTCTTCACAGGTACGGGATGATTTGCGCACAGGCAGTCACATACGGCACTTCCCAGTCCACCGATCACGGAATGCTCTTCCACGGTCACTACCTTGCCGGTCTTCTTCGCACTGTTGATGATGATTTCTTCGTCCAGAGGCTTGATGGTGCAGATATTGACAACCTCTGCACTGATGCCTTCCTCTTCCAGCATCTTCGCTGCACCCAGCGCGGAATCTACACAGATACCGGTAGCTACAATGGTGACATCTTTGCCTTCACGGACTACGGTTCCCTTGCCGATCTCGAAATGATATCCGGGATGATCGTTGATCACGGGCACTGCGGCACGTCCGAAACGGATGTACACAGGTCCTTCATATTCCAGAGCGGCACGTACGGCAGCTCTTGCTTCCACGTCATCGGAAGGGCACATTACTACCATGCCCGGAATAGTACGCATCAGGGCGATATCCTCGTTACACTGATGGGTAGCACCATCCTCACCTACGGTGATACCTGCATGGGTTGCACCGATCTTGACATTCAGATGAGGGTATCCGATAGAGTTACGTACCTGCTCAAAAGCACGTCCTGCTGCGAACATTGCAAAAGAGCTTACGAAAGGAATCTTGCCTACCAGGGACAATCCTGCTGCCACACCCATCATGTTGGACTCTGCGATACCGCAGTCAATGTGACGATCGGGATATGCCTTACGGAAGATTCCGGTCTTGGTAGCTGCTGCCAGGTCGGCGTCCAATACGACCAGATTGGGGAATTCTTCTGCCAGCTCCTTCAGGGAATTACCATAGCTTTCTCTGGTTGCAATCTTTTTTACGGTATTTTCTGCCATTACTGCTCACCTGCTTTCTCTAATTCTTTTTCGATCTTATCAAGGTCTGCCATTGCCACTGCATACTCCTCGTCGTTGGGAGCCTTGCCGTGCCAGTCCACGCTGTTCTCCATGAAGGATACACCTTTACCCTTCAGGCTGTGGAATACAATACATGTGGGCATGCCCTTGGTCTCTCTTGCTTCCTTGAACGCTGCGCGGATAGCATCAAAATCATGTGCATCTGCATTGATCACATGGAAATTGAATGCCTCGAACTTCTTATCGATAGGATAAGGAGAACATACCTGATCGATGGGTCCGTCGATCTGTAAGTTGTTGTTATCTACCATAACGCAGAGGTTGTCCAGCTTGCGGAAGCCTGCGAACATAGCTGCTTCCCATACCTGACCTTCCTCGATCTCGCCGTCACCCAGCAGAGTGTATACACGGAAATCACGATTTTCCATCTTTGCACCCAGCGCCATTCCTACAGCTGCGGAGATACCCTGTCCCAGAGATCCGGAAGACATATCCACGCCGGGGATATGAATGCAGGGATGTCCCTGCAGGTAAGAGCCCAGATGACGCAGTGTGGGCAGATCCTCTACCGGGAAATATCCTCTGTTAGCCAGTGCGGAATAGAGTCCGGGAGCGGTATGACCCTTGGACAATACAAATCTGTCACGTTCCTCCATATCGGGGTTCTTCGGATCAATGTTCATCTCCTCAAAATATAAAAAAGTAAAAATATCTGCGGCTGACAGGGATCCGCCGGGATGTCCTGCTTTCGCACCATGAACTGCGGTCACAATGCCCTTGCGGACATCATTGGCACGCTTTTGCAGTTCTAAATTCTTCATTGTCTCCTCCATTCCGCCATATTGGCTTGTCTGTTGCGATTTACGTTGTTATACTAGCATACTTCCGGATGCTAGTCTAGTAAAAGAATTGCGATGTTACCGCAAATTATTGCAGTCTCGTCCTAACAACTTTGCCCTGCCATTCATAAATTTTCTCACTTCGTTCGAAAATTCATTTCATGGAGGGGCGCTTCGCTAATAGAATTTGTCATATAGTGCTTAGTACGCAAGCGTCCACGCACTATAAGTCAAATTCTATTTCAAAGTTGTTTGGCCATAGTATGCGTTCTTACCATGCTTACGGTTATAGTGCTTATCCTGCAGTTCCTGTGGTGCCGGCTGAATCCTGGGATTGATGGTCTCGGCACGGTACGCCATCTTAGCCACTTCTTCCAGTACTACGGCATTATGTACCGCTTCTTTGGCGTCTTTCCCCCAGGCGAAGGGACCGTGGTTCTTGCAAAGTACTGCGGGAACTGCCTTGGGATCCTTGCCCAGACGCTTGAATTCATTAACGATCAGGTGTCCTGTATTTTCCTCATAAGCATCCTCGATCTCTTCTTTGGTCAGGCAGCGCACACAGGGAACCGGTCCGTAGATGTAATCCGCATGGGTAGTTCCGTAGCAGGGAATGTCTCTTCCTGCCTGCGCCCAGCTGGTAGCATAGGAAGAATGGGTATGAACGATGCCGCCGATCTCCGGAAATGCTTTGTACAGCTCCAGATGGGTAGCAGTGTCTGAGGAAGGGTTCAGATCCCCCTCCACCTTATTGCCGTCAAGATCCATGACTACCATCATCTCCGGTGTCAGTTTGTCATAATCCACCCCACTGGGTTTGATAACGAACAGGCCGCTCTCTCTGTCAATGGCACTGACATTTCCCCAGGTAAAGGTCACCAGACCGTACCAGGGCAGATCCATATTTGCTTCATAGACTTTCTGCTTTAATTCTTCTAACATTTATACATCATTCTCCTGTTTCTATATTATTACATTATTGTGAGTTCTCCCCCGATTAAGCTATCCATGGATTGTCTCTCACAACATGTCTCCGCATCATGTGTGTCAAAATACGACAACTGTGACTGCACCATAAGCTACAACTTTTCCTATTTTGCCGCAACCGCTGCCTTCTCCGCTGCCAGCAGCTTCTTATACTCTTCCAGGAAAGCGTCGAAGCCCTTCACGTCCTCCGGATCCGGTGCCAGTGTGGTTCCGCTCTGTCCTGCGAAAATTTTCTCATTCAGATAAGAAGAAAGTGTCTCTCCGTCTTTTTTCTCTTTCATAAATGCTGCCAGGACCGCAATGCCCCAGGCGCCGCCTTCACTTGCGGTATCCATCACGGTGATCGGCGCATTCATGCCTGCTGCCATGATGCGCTGGCCTACTACGGGAGTCTTGAAGAAACCGCCGTGTCCCATCAGGGAATCCACTGCCACATGCTCTTCCTTCAGCAGAATATCCATACCGATCTTCAGGGTAACAACCGCACTGTACAGATGAGAGCGCATGAAGTTCGCCAGGGAGAAGTCCGCATCCGGTGTTCTCACGACCATGGGACGGCCTGCATCCAGTCCGGTGATCGGTTCTCCGGAAAAATAGTTGTACGCTGTCACGCCGCCGCAGTCCGCAGCACCTTCCAGTGCCTTGCGGTACAATACACCGTACAATTCGTTTTTATCCACCTTCACGCCAAAACTTTCTGCACATTCGCCGAGAAGATTGACCCAGGCATTCAGATCGGAAGTACAGTTGTTACAGTGTACCATAGCTACGGGCATGCCGTCGGGAGTGGTCACCATGTCGATCTCTTCGTGTACTTTTTCCATCGCCTTTTCCAGTACTACCATGGCAAAAATGGACGTTCCGGCGGAGACGTTACCTGTTCTGACGGCCACGCTGTTAGTGGCTACCATACCTGTTCCGGCATCTCCCTCGGGAGGACACATCGGTGCGCCGGGCTGAAGGGTTCCGGTAGGATCCAGTAATTTCGCGCCCTCCGCGGTCAGGACACCGGCAGGTTCTCCGGCTACCAGTACCTTCGGCAGAATATCACGGATCTTCCAGTCATAATGATGTAACTCATCAAACTGATCCAGCATTTTCTGATCAAAGTCCATAATTCCGGAATCGATAGGGAACATACCTGCTGCCTCACCGATACCCAGCACCTTTTCTCCGGACAGCTTCCAGTGGATATATCCGGCCAGAGTCGTGAAGAACGCGATATCCTTCACGTGATCTTCTCCGTTCAAAATAGCCTGATACAGATGTGCAATGCTCCATCTCTGAGGGATGTTGAAATTAAATACCGGGATCAGTTTCTTGCAGGCTTCCTCCGTCATGGTGTTTCTCCAGGTACGGAAGGGTACCAACAGTTCTCCGGCTGCACCAAACGGCATGTATCCGTGCATCATTCCGCTGAATCCCAGAGATCCCAGGGTGGTCAGCTTCTCGCCGTATTTTGCCTCTACATCGTCTGTCAGGCTCTTGTAGCAGCCCTGCAATCCCTTCCAGATGTCCTCCAGACTGTAGGTCCAGATGTTGTTCTCCAGACGGTTCTCCCAGTCGTAGGTTCCCATGGCGATCGGTGCGTGGCTCTCATCTACCAGTACCGCTTTGATTCTGGTGGAACCAAACTCAATACCGAGGGCTGTTTTTCCTGTTCTGATCGCTTCTTTTACTGCTTCGCTCATTGTGTTCTCTCCTTTTCACTTCTTTATTTATCTCATTTTTTATTTCCGTTTTCAGTGCATTCCGCAACAGATTCCCGTTCTACGACACGGGTGTCAAATTCGTAAGTCAGGTCCTTTTTCCTGCCCGCGATCATCTGTAACAATGTCTCCGCCGCTTTTTTCCCCAGATTCTCCTTCGGGTGCGGCAGGGAGGTAATGGGCACTTCGCTGTGTCTTGCCAGATCCGAATCGTCGATGCTGATGACCGATACATCTTCCGGCACCCGGATATTGCGCTCTGTCAGCATCCGGATCAGCTGAAAAGCGATCTGATCATTATACGCCAGAAGGGCAGTACACTCTTCCACCCGGTTCAGGATCCGGTCCCGGCAATATCCCAGTTGTTTCGATTCATCCGTGTCGATCCATACCATCCGGGAATCCGTCACTGTAAGTCCGGCTTCTTCCATGGCCCGCAGATACCCCAGATAACGCTGCCTGCCCTGTCCGTCATCCAGTTTCAGGATTGCCCCGATCTTCTGATGTCCCTTATCGATCAGATACCGTACCGCCTTATAAGCTGCCTCCGCATCGTTTAACGACACATGAGGTACCTCCAGCTCCGGATAATAGGTATTGAAAAACAGAAGCGGTATCTTCCTGACCATCAGATGACGATACAGATCCAGGTTCGGATTCGGCAGGCCGCTCTTCGTGCCCTCCACGATCACGCCGGCCACGTCATCCCGTTTCAGCAAATCCTTCAGGATGCTTTTCTCCCGGTCCAACGTGTTGTTCGTAAAATAAATCTGTACGGAAAAACCGCTCTCAAACAGAGTATTCTGCATCCCCTGCAGGATCCTCGGGAAAATATAGCTGTCCACGTAGGTGGTCACCACCGCAATACTGTTGCGCTGTTCCAGATTCTTCCGGCGGTCAAAGCTCACATAGGTACCGCTGCCGCGGATCCTCTGCACCAGACCGTTCTCCTCCAGTGTCCCGATGGCTTTCCGCACTGTCTGCCTGCTGATATGGAACTGTTCCGAAAGCTGATTCTCCGAAGGGACTTTCTCTCCTGGACCCAGTTGTCCGTCTGTGATCTGTTCCTGTATGTAATTAATGAGGTTTTGATATTTCGTCTCCATAATCACTTTCAGTATAATAAGGCAACCGTACAAAGTCAATACATCTTTTATTCATTTTAGATACATTTATATATAGTTGTACACCATACAACTATGTTTTGTTTCAACTTCTATCCGCAGTTTTCTAAACATATACTCTTATTAACACTCTCTGTCATCAGGTAATCATCGTGCATAAACGTCCCTCTCTCTCCTTCCCCCAGCTGCTCCTGTGCATCTGTCTTCTCTGTGCCCTCACCGGCATTCTCGGGCTTCTGTCCACTCATTCCTCTGCCGACAAGCGGTTTGAGCGATTCACCTCCGGGCTTTTCCGGGATGAAATGACTGCCAGCACCCTGAACATGCACTACACCATCGCAGATCCGGAACAATTCGGAATCTCCGCATACGAACCGGTGCTTCCGGTCTATCAGCCGGGTCGTCCGGAAGAAAGTAAGAAGCAGTGTGCAAAGCTGTTAAAACAGCTGGACGGCATAGATCCCGACAGGCTCTCTGCAGAAAATGCCTGCACTTACCGGTTATTGCACTGTTCTCTGGAAAATGACCTGGCTCTGGCACAGTTTCCCTATTATGCAGAACCTCTTTCGCCTTCCTCCGGAATGCAGTCCCAGCTTCCTGTATTACTGGCAGAGTACACCTTCCGCACTGCCCGGGATGTGACCGATTACCTGTCCCTCCTGAATCAGGTGGACGACTATTTTGCCTCTCTGCTTCTCTATGAGCAGGAAAAAGCCTCCGCAGGCTTCCTCATGCCAGACATTTCTCTGGAGAAAGTCCGCAAGCAATGTGACACCATCATCACTTCCCGGGAACTGACTCAGGGAACACATTTTTTGCAGACCACCTTCGAAGCCCGGCTGGCAGAACTACAGGCACAGGGGATTTTCTCGCCGGAAGAAACCGCTTCTCTGATTGAAAAAAATGACCGTCTGCTGGTCACTGTGGTACAGCCTGCTTATTCTGCCCTGTCCGAGGGACTGCTCCGGTTAGCCTCTTCCGACAATCACAACAGTATTTCCCCGGAATCTGCAGATGAACAGGACATTCTTCCCAAAGGCCTGGCTCTGTTCCCGGACGGAAAATCCTACTATCGCCACCTGCTATTTTCCGAGACCGGTTCCTCCCGGTCCGAAAAAGAACTTGTGCAGATACTGTTGGAAAAATTCCGGGAAGAACAGTCTGCCATCCGCAGTCTGGCCACGCAGTCCCCTTCTCTGATCTCCCTGCTCTCCGAAGAGACCGCGGCAGATTTTCCCCTCGATACGCCGGAAGAAATGCTCACAGATCTACAGGAGCGTATGAAAAATGACTTTCCCGTCAGTAATCCTCTCCCTTCTGTCACTGTCAAGGATGTTGTTCCAAGTCTGGAGCCTTACAGTGCCCCGGCATTTTATCTGACGACACCTTTGGGAGATTCCGACAATAATGTCATTTATATAAACCACCGGAACTCTCCCCGGGGGCTGGAGCTCTACACCACGCTGGCTCATGAGGGATTTCCGGGGCATCTCTACCAAACGGTCTACAGTAACCGCACTTTTTTATCCGGAGACACAGATCCTGCCAGGAAACTGATCTGGTACGGCGGTTATCTGGAAGGATGGGCATTGTATGTAGAATTTCTTTCCTATGATTATGCGGCCGCTCTGCTGGAACAATCCGGGCAGGCAGATGCCGCGCAGGTTGCACGGCTGGAAAAACACACCCGCAGCCTCCAGCTGTGCATGTACACTCTCTTAGATCTCCTGATCCACGGAGAAGGAGCCGGATACGATCAGGTGGCGGAAATCTTAGGGAAATTCGGTATTGATTCTCCGCAGGTCTGCGAAGCGGTCTACACATATATTGCGGAAGAGCCCTGTAATTATCCGAAATACTATGTCGGCTATCTGGAGATTTTAAAGCTGCGGGAAGCTGCAAAACATCACTGGGGAGATACCTATTCCGACCTTAGATTTCATACCTTTTATCTGGAAACCGGATCCTCCGATTTTTCCTCTCTGAATGAGCTGCTTTTGATGACAAACTAGCGGTTTTATGCTAAAATGGGCGCATGGATCATCAGGTTGGAGGAACCCATGACACAGTTTACAAGCAAGGCCATTGAAGAATCTTTTATCCGCTTGTTGAATGAACGACCGCTGGATAAAATTACGATAAAAGACATAGTTGACGACTGCGGGATCAGCCGCAACACTTTTTACTATCATTTTCAGGATATTACCGCTCTGTTGGAGCACATTCTGAATGCGGACGTAGAGCGTGTCCTGTCGCAGCATATGGATATGGACTCCTGGGAGGAAGGTTTTATTTCTGCTGCCCGGTTTGCTCTGGAGAACAAGCGTCTGGTCTACCATATTTATAATTCTGTCAGCAGGGAACGGGTGGAGCGTTATCTCTACAGTATTGCCGGTGAGGTCATGCGTCTGTATGTGGCCAAGATCACGGAACAGGTTGAACACAGCAACCATAAAAAAGTATTTCCCGCCGATCAGAAAATGGTGGTGGATTTCTATAAATTTGCACTGGTAGGTATGATTTTAGACTGGTTGAACACCGGAATGAAAAAAGATCCGGAATCTCTGATCCGGCGGATCGGTGAGATTTTTCACGGAAATATTGAAATGACCCTAACCCGTGTAGCCCGTTAATTTGGGCATTTTGAATCATTTTTACATATTTTGGATGATTTCCCGGCAATGCGCAATTTTTGTGCATTGCCTTTTTTTGTCCGTTTTCAAAGCAGGCAGCTCTGAATACAATACCTATTGAGAATGAATCGACAAAGAAAGGAGCCCTGTTTATGAAATTTGGAAAATGGGTCGTAAAATGCCGTATTCCTATTTTAATACTGGCAGTTGTATTACTGGTTCCGTCCCTGATCGGAATGATCGCGACGCGGATCAATTACGATATGCTGACATACCTGCCCGGTGACATTGACACGGTAGTAGGTCAGGATATCCTGATGGATGAATTCGGAAAAGGAGCGTTCTCCTTTGTAATTATGGAAGGCATGGATCCGGAAGATGTCTCTTCGCTCCGTGAGGATATCTCCCATGTGGATCATGTGGATACCGTTCTGTGGTATGACGATTTTGCAGATGTATCCGTTCCTATGGAGATGCTTCCTTCCAAACTGTATGACGCTTTTAACTCCGGTGACAGTACGATGCTTGCAATCTTCTTCGATACTTCCACTTCCTCCGACGACACGATGAAAGCCATCTCAGAGATCCGCAGCATTGCCGGCAAACAGTGTTTTGTCTCCGGTATGTCCGCCATGGTCACCGACCTGAAAGATCTGTGCGAAAAAGAGGAACCGATCTACGTAGGTATCGCCGTTGCGCTGGCATGTGTCGCAATGATGCTTTTCATGGACAACTGGATCACACCGTTCGTATTCCTGATCAGTATCGGTATGGCGATCCTGTTGAATATGGGAACCAACTATTTCCTCGGAGAGATCTCCTACCTGACCAAAGCGCTTTCCGCAGTGCTGCAGCTGGCCGTTACCATGGACTACTCCATCTTCCTCTGGCACAGCTACGAAGAACAAAAGTCCATGTATGAAGACAATAAAGAAGCCATGGCGTATGCGATCAACAATACCTTAACTTCCGTCGTCGGAAGTTCCATCACCACCGTAGCGGGATTTATTGCTCTATGCTTTATGAGTTATACCTTAGGACTGGACCTTGGTATCGTTATGGCAAAGGGTGTCATCTTAGGTGTCATCGGCTGTGTCACAACGCTTCCTTCCATGATACTGATACTGGATAAAGTGTTACAAAAGACCAGTCATAAATCCCTTCTTCCCGATATGGAAAAGGTGGCCGCCGGTATCACCAAGGTATTCCCTGTGTTCCTGATCCTGTTCCTTGTGCTGGTAGTTCCTTCCTATTGGTCTTACAAAGAGACAAACAACGAAGTGTACTACGATCTCGGTGAAACACTTCCCGAAGATATGGCTTACGTAGTAGCCAACAGCAAGCTGCAGGAAGACTTCGGCGTGGGTGCCACGCATATGGTGCTGGTAAGCACCGATGTACCTGACACCGACGTACGTGCCATGATTCACGAGATGGAAAATGTCGAAGGTGTGAAATATGCGCTGGGACTGGAATCCGTAGTCGGTCCTCTGGTGCCGGAAGAGATGCTTCCCGAATCCGTGAAAGAGGTCTTAAAGAGTGATGACTGGGAACTGCTCTTAGTCAACTCCGAATACAAGACCGCTACCGACGAAGTCAACGCACAGATCAACGAGCTGAACACGATCCTGAAAAAATATGATTCCAAGGGCATGCTGATCGGTGAAGCACCCTGTACCAAGGATCTGATCGAGACAACGGATCAGGACTTCAAAGTAGTAAATGCCGTATCTATTGTAGCGATTTTTGTAATTATCGCATTGGTAGAAAAGAGTATCACCCTGCCGCTGATCCTCGTTGCAGTTATAGAGTTATCCATTTTCATCAACCTGGGACTGGCTCATCTGACAGGAACGTCACTTCCTTTCATTGCCCCGATCTGTATCAGTACGATTCAGCTGGGTGCAACCGTTGACTATGCGATCCTGATGACCACCAGATACAAACAGGAGCGCTATGAAGGTAGAGGAAAACGTGAGGCCGTGACCAATGCACTGAAGGTATCCATTCCTTCCATTATCGTCAGTGCCATGGGACTGTTCTCCGCCACCTTCGGTGTTGCCCTGTACTCCGATGTGGACATCATCAGTTCCCTCTGCGACCTGATGGCAAGAGGCGCGATTGTAAGTATGTTCGCTGTTATTCTGTTCCTGCCGGCGATGTTCCTGCTGTTTGATAAGATCATCTGCGTGACCAGCATCGGTTTCCGGAACAAAAATGTAACTGATGATACTACACAGACCTATAAAGAAAGGACGGTATAAAGTTATGATAAATATGAAAAAACAGATCTGGAAAACCGGTGCCCTGTGTCTGGCCGGGGTTGTCGCTTTGAGCGTTACCGGCGTATCCGTATATGCAAAAACTTCCGAGAAAAAAGAGACTGAAATCAAAGAACAGATTCAGGATGCTGTAGACGACATCTGGAAATCCGAAGATACTTCCGCCGCTTCCATTGACGAGACCGTATATGTCATTCTGAACGCCGACGGCACACAGCAGAAAATCTACGTGAGTGACTGGCTGAAAAATCAGGGGGAAAAAGATTCCTACACCCAGAGTACTCCCGATAAAGAGGCTCCCGTATCCCTTAAAGTTACTTACAGCCTGGACGGAAATGAGATTTCCGCCGCTGACCTGAACGGGAAAAACGGTCATGTGGTAATCCGTTACGATTATACCAATGAGCTGTACGAAACCAGAGAGATCGCCGGAAAAGAAGAGAAAATCTATGTTCCTTTTGCTGTAATGACCGGCATGATCCTGGATAACGACAATTTCAGCAACATCCGGGTATCCTCCGGTAAAGTCATCAATGACGGTAGCCACAGCGTTGTCACCGGTATTGTTTTCCCCGGACTGAGCACCAACCTGGATATGGAAGAAGATCTGGATGATTATCTGGAAATCGAAGCAGACGTAACGGATTTCACCATGAACGAAACCTACTGCATCGCTACCAATTCCGTATTCTCCCGACTGGATCTGAGCAATGTGGATGATCTGGATGATCTGACGGAGGCCATGGATGACCTGGAGGATGCAACCCATCAGCTTATGGACGGCACTTCCGATCTTTACGATGGCGTGACAGAGCTTTACGACAAATCCGGCGATCTGAAGGACGGTGTAAAAGAACTGTCCGACGGTTCCAAGGATCTGCGCGACGGCGCTTACAAAGTTGCTGACGGTACTGTCACTTTAAGAGGCGGTATTGGTTCTTTACAGAGTGGTGTAGGCACACTGCAGGAAGGTACCAAGACCCTGCTTGCCGGTACTCAGAGTCTCCAGTCCGGTGCCAACGACCTGAAAACCGGTCTCGGACAGCTTACCGCACAGAATGATACCCTGAACGGTGCCGCCACACAGGTATTTGACACCTTGTTAAGCACTGCAACTTCCCAATTGACTGCTGCCGGGCTCACTGTTCCGAATCTTACCAAAGAAAATTATTCCCAGGTATTGGATAGCGCAACAAGTAATCTGACTCAGCTGCAAAGCTATGATGGTGCCCTTGCCGTAGTTTTGCCCCAGATGAATGCAAAAATGGGAACAAGCCTGACTGCCGATCAGTACAAAGTCATCAAAAGTTCCGTTACCGACGGCAATGCCACCAATCCCTATGCAGCTCTGGTTACCGCAGTAGAAAGTAATGTATCCCAGGTAATGCAGACCGCTCAGAGCAGCATCTCCTCTCTGCAGACTCTGAAAGCTTCTCTGGATGGCTATAATCAGTTCTACACCGGTCTCCAGACTTACACCGCGGGCGTAGCTTCCGCAAGTGCCGGTGCTGCCAAACTGGCTGCCGGTTCCGCCCAGGTAGTTGCAGGTGCTTCCCAGCTGAAGGATGGTGCCGATAAACTGGTATCCGGCAGCAAAGAACTCTATGATGGCGCAGATACCCTGGTGAATGGTGCCAGCGATCTGGCTGACGGCAGCGGCACTCTGGCTGACGGCATGAACACCCTCTCCGATGGCAGTGATAAGCTGATCGATGGTGTCAGCCAGCTGAAAGACGGTGCCAAGGAGCTGAAAGACGGTATGGTGGAATACAATGATGAAGCCATCAGCAAACTGACCGATATGGATACCGATGAGCTTCAGGAAGTGATTGATCGTCTGAAAGCCACCGCTTCCGTATCCGAGAGTTATGACTCCTTCACCGGAGACAATAACGGTATGGACAGCAGTGTGAAATTCATCTATAAAATCAATGCTGTAAAATAAGTCCTTTCACCTCAAAAAGAATGTGCTCCGCCGGGCGCACACTTGACAATGCCTCTCTCCTTTTCTATACTTGCAAAAAGAGAGAGGTTTTTATTTTAACAGAAAGAGGCATGAAATTTCATGGAACAGCTCGCATTCAGTCTTAATGCCACCATTCCCGTTTTTCTGGTTATGGTGATCGGCTATATTTTACAGCAATTACATCTGACCAATGATTCTTTTATTAAGACATTGAATTCCTTTAACTATAAAGTGACATTGCCTGTCCTGCTTTTTAAAGATATTTCCTCTGCGGATTTCTACAGTGTGTGGGACACCGGCTATGTTCTGTTCTGCTTCTTCGTGACGTTTTTCTGCATTGCGGTCACCTGGATTGTGGCAGGTATTTTTTATAAAAATAAATCCCGTCTGGGCGAATTCGTACAGGCCAGCTACCGCAGCAGCGCCGCTGTCCTGGGTGTCGCTTTTATCCAGAACATCTACGGCAACTCCGGTATGGCGCCCCTGATGATCGTCGGCACCGTTCCCCTGTACAACATAGCCGCGGTATTGATCCTGTCCTTCACCGGTCCGGATGCCAAAGGCTTCGATAAAAAGTCCCTGATGAAATCCCTGAAGGGAATCATTACGAATCCGATTATTATCAGTATTGCGTTGGGAATGTTGTCCAGTGCCTGCCGTATCAGTTACCCCGTGATCATCTCCAAGACAATCAGCAATATCGCTGTATTGGCAACACCGTTAGCTCTGATTGGTCTGGGTGCCGGCTTTGAAGGTCGTAAGGCGTTAAAGCTTTTAGCTCCCACCGCCGTCGTGACGCTTCTTAAACTGGTTGTATGGCCTGCCCTGTTCCTTCCCCTTGCCGTGCATTTCGGCTTCACCGGAGAAAAGCTGGTGGCGATCCTCATTATGTTGGGCTCTCCCACCACCGTAAGCTGCTACATCATGGCGAAAAACATGAATCATGAGGGAACACTGACTTCCAGTGCCGTCGTGGCTACCACGTTTTTAAGTTCTGTGACACTGACAGTGTACTTGTTTATACTTAGAAGTTTACAATTAATTTAACTATTCCCCCTATTCGCAAAAACGCCTTTGGCGCCATTGGTTCTGAATCGTTACATTTTTCCGGCAAGGAAGATACTTGCCACCGTACCCGCTAACGTTGCCAGAAGTGCTCCCGGCAGCGTATAGCGGGTTTTTGTTACTTTTGCTGCCAGAAAATACACACTCATGGTATAAAAAATAGTCTCCGTGCAGCTCATCAGAATTGAAGTCAGCATTCCCACGTAGGAATCCGGCCCACAGGTCTTGAATATATCCAACACCAATCCGGTCGCCGCCGAAGAAGAGAACATCTTCACAATCAGAAGCGGAATCAACTGTGCCGGAAGCCCTACCGCCTCCGTTGCCGGCCCGATCATTTTCCCCAACAGGTCAAAAAATCCGGAGGTCCGGAGAATTCCCACTGCCATCATCAGTCCCACCAGCGTGGGCAGTATTTCCACTACAATGCGCAGCCCTTCTTTTGCTCCCTTTAAAAAAGTCTCATATACTTTTACCCCCGATACCATTCCGTAACCGACGATCCAGAAGATGATCATAGGGATCATAATATCTGACATGTGTGTCAACGCATTCATCATAATCCTTACCGGTCCTTCCATTTGCAATAGATTATTGCAATCAATGTACTGAACAACGTAGCAAGCAGTGCCGGTGCGATGATCACCGCAGGATTGGCACTGCCATAGCGGCTGCGGTAGGCAATCATGTTCACGGGGATCAGCTGCAGGGACGAGATGTTTAAGATCAGAAAAGTACACATCTCATTACTTGCGGTTTCTAAGTTTCCATGTGCCCCTCGCTCCCTTTCCAGTTCCGCCAACTGTTCCATTGCTTTCAGTCCGGCCGGTGTGCAGGCCCACCCCAGTCCCAGGACATTGGCAATCAGGTTCGTTGCAATATATTCTCCTGCCGGATGCCCTTCCGGAAGCTTTGGAAACATAAACCGCAAAAAAGGCCGGATTCCCTTTGTCATCTTCGTGATCATCCCGGATTCCTGCGCGATCTCCATCAGTCCCATCCACAATGCCATGACCCCTGCCATAGTAATACAGAGACTGACTGCTTCCCCGGCACTGTCCAGCGCTCCGTTCGTCAACGCACTCATCTGTCCGGTGCAGACGCCGTAGATCACGCCTAACAGGATCATTCCTGCCCAGATATAATTCAGCATAGTTATCCCCTTGCATTTCTCCTTGTCTCAATATATGTATCCATATCATCTCCCATTCAATAAATCTGATTTCGGACAGATACCACCTGTTTTTCATACGAATCTCTATTCCGCAGACGTTTTCTTGCGTCAGCGGTAATCGCAATGTGCCTCGTAGATTCACATTGCAATATGGGCTGCTTTGCGGTGCCCACGGCACAAATAATCCTAATCCTAATCAATTTATATGGGTAAAACATAAAAGAGACCAAGTCCTGCTCCACACAGAACTCGGTCCCAAGTATTTTTACATTTTCGAAATAGTATGAAATAACATTTTTTGCCGGAGTATCTCTCTGACACCGGCATCTCATATGCTGCTTTTCAGCTTACAGAGTTCCCTGCGTAAACAGACTTCTCACATGTGCCACTTCTTCCGCGGTGGCTTTCTCCGCCGGCACATAATAAGACTTCTCTCTGGCGATCTGATACAGTTCCTCCTGTGACTGTTCGCAAGCCGTACGGAACTGCTTCAGTGTCTGTTTTAACTCCTTGTTCTCCGACTGGGCGATCATTCCCGCATAACGGGTCAGCTCCCCGTTGATCCCGGCCAGAGTATCTGCTACCATTGTCTTTTCCTGCATTCTACTGCCTCCTTACTGCAAAAACTTCATAAGCTGCTGTTTGTTCTCCATGGCACTTTTGGCACCCTTTTCAAAAAACTGTTTTACCTTCGGGTCCTCCGCCTCTTTGGCGTACTCCTGCATTTTGCAGTGGGTCGTGTCGAAACCGCCGATTAAGTGGCGCAGATTCTGCAGATCCAATTCTGAAATATCGCTCATGTGCTAACCTCCTTTTATTCTTTGCGAGGTTAGTATGCGCAATAATTTTCTATCTATTCCTTATTCGCCTGATCCACATCATCTTTTTCATACTTAAACATTAATATAAAGCTAAAAGGCATATACACAGGTATCGTTGTTATACTTTTCATATAAAAATTAATTCATCCAAAAAATAATCAGCGCCTTAGATTGCGCTGATCATTTTCCACATACCTATCAACTATAAGCATATCAGATAAAGTTTGCAAATATAGATACGGAAATTACCGTCAAAATACCGCAGACCACGATAGACAGGCTGCTCATGGCACCTTCGATCTCGCCCAGTTCCATGGCTTTGGCGGTTCCCAAGGCATGGGCGCTGGTGCCGATGGCCAATCCTTTTGCAATCGGATCTTCAATTTTGAACAGATGGCAGATGGTATCTGCCAGAATATTGCCCAGGATGCCGGTCACAATGATAACAACTACCGTAATCGTCACGATACCACCCATTTTCTCGGAAATGCCCATACCAATTGCTGTCGTAATAGACTTCGGCAGGAGCGTAACATACTGCTCATGATTCAGTCCGAACATCAGGCTAAGTACAAAGACACTTACCATAGCGGTCAGTACACCGGCAATGATGCCGCCGAAGATAGCCTTCGGATAGGTCTTTAACAGTTCCAGCTGACGGTATAGGGGAACCGCCAGGCTGACCGTTGCCGGGGTCAGGAAGATGCTGATATACTGTGCCCCGTTGGCATAAGTGTCATAATCTATATGAAGCAGTAACAATACTGCCACGATCAAGATGACTGAGATCAATAGCGGATTCGCGATTGCCTTTCCGGTCTTCTGCTTGATCCACAGACCGATCTCATAAGTCACTAGAGTAATCGCAATTCCGAAGAAAATAGACTGACTTAATACTTCGTTCATTTATTTTTCCTCCTTTGCTGCTGCGACATCGCTTACGGCATCTCGCATACTTCCGACAACTGTTTCCTCTGTGTTATCGTTGCCTGCAATCGCTTTCTCTGCGGTCTTTCTCTGGCTGCGGATAATGCGCTGGGATACCCGGCCGGTCACGATCATGATCAGCACGGTAGACACCAGCGTGATCACACAGATCGGAAGCAGCATTTCTTTTAACGCGTCTGCGCTTGCCATGATTCCCACGGTAGCCGGTACGAACATGATAGACATAGCATCCACCAGAAAATCTGCTGCGGTCTCGACCTTTTCCAGAGGAATCAGGTCTGTGATCAGACCCACCAGCATAATTACCAGACCGTAGACACTGGCTGCTATCGGGAGAGGAATCAGAATCTCCAACAGCTCTGCTAAAAAGGAGATTCCTAAAATGATGGAAAGCTGCTTTACATACTTCATAATGTTTCACCTTTACTTCTGTTAGTATTACACTTCTTCTATCTTTATAAAACATGCATAACCGCTCGAAAGACACTACTCACAATACTTACCAAAACACCCCTTGCGAATTATGGACTTATGGGATTCATCCGCATGCAAGCGTTCAAATTCTCTGCGTTACTCATGTAAATAAAAGAAGCTGCACACTGCTCTTTCACAGCACGCAACTCCGTATTATACTACTCTGTTTTCGCTTTCACAATCAGCATTCTCTACCATTTAAGCAGACTTTTTTCAATCGCTTCTAGTAATTTTTACCCTTACATCTGATGTCTTACCACTGCATATTCGTCATCCAAACGGAAATAAGGACATTCCTGTTGGGTACCGGACAGGAAACGATACATTTCGTCCTCATCCAGATTCACCATGCAACAATAACACTCATAATCTTCATCATATTCATAATTGACACATGCGTCACAGTTCGTCATTTTGCCTCGTTTCTGCAATTTCTCAAGAATTGCCATGCAGATATTGATAAATCTCCCGTTTTCCGACACCTCTGTCTTTTGCGACCTGCTTCATGGCAGATTTGTTGTCCATTCCCTGTTCTTCATAATATGCCATATGTTCTTCGATGGTCATGGACTCCCAGGATGCGATCTGTTCCTGCCGTTTTTCCTCCGGGCTTTTTCCTTCCACTACCAGTACATATTCCCCTCTGGGCTCTTCTGTCTTATAGTAGTCCAATGCTTTTTCCAATGTCGTAGGGAACACAGTCTCGAACTTTTTGGTCAGTTCTCTGCACAGGGTGATCCGCCGCTCTCCCAATGTCGCATACAGCTCTTCCAACGTCCGAATCAGATGATGCGGTGCTTCGTAGAGGATCATGGTGCGGCTCTCGGTCTTTAATTCCTCAAGGATTGCTTTCTTTTCCTTTTTATCCGCAGGCAGAAATCCTTCAAAGCAAAATCTCCGGGTACTTAAACCGGATAGCGTCAACGCAGTAATACACGCTACGGGACCCGGCAGTGATGTCACGGTAATATTATTTTCATGGCACATCTTCACCAGTACTTCACCGGGATCGGAAATCGCCGGAGTTCCGGCATCCGTGATCAGAGCGATATTCTGGCCGTTTAAAAGCTGGCCTACCAGCTGATGCGCCTTTTCCACCTTATTGTACTCATGGTAGCTGGTCATGGGCGTATGAATATCAAAATGATTCAGCAGTTTGATGCTGTTGCGCGTGTCTTCCGCTGCGATCACATCCACTGTCTGCAACGTCTCTACGACACGCGGGGTCATATCTTTCAGATTTCCAATGGGGGTCGCACACAAATATAACGTTCCGGGCATGAGCTCCTGCCTCCTCTCTAATATCCGTAAATATCATAAATCTCCGGCATATATACTCCGGGTGACTGATACACGATCAGCGGCTTCTCCACAGTCATGCGTGATTTGCCGCCTCTGGTCGCCTCGATCAATACCATGTTGGGTTCCTTATCAATATAGGGATATACAAGCTGCATCCGCTTCGGCTCCAGCTTGTATTTTACCAGTGTGGTCATGATTTCTGCCAGCCGGAAGGGGCGGTGTACCATGTAAAAATGGCCGCCGGGCTTCAGAAGCTTCGCTGTCCTGTTTGCGACATCGTCCAGGGTGCAGAGCACCTCGTGTCTGGCAATGGCCTTGGGCTCCTCCGGGTTCGTCAGACCGTGCTGTCCGATCATATACGGCGGATTGCAGGTAATACAGTCAAAGGAAGCAGCCGCAAATAGCCGGTCTGCTTCCTTGATGTCTCCTGTCACGATGTCGATACGATCCTGCAGATCATTCAATGCCACACTGCGTCTCGCCATATCTGCACTTTCCGCCTGAATCTCCAGTCCCGTCAGATGCGCGCAGTGATATTTGGCTTCCATCAGGAGCGGAATGATTCCGGTGCCGGTACCAAGGTCAAGCAAGGTATCCTTTTCTCTCGCATGGGCGAATCCCGTCAAAAGTACCGCATCCATACCGAAGCAGAATTTCTCCGGATTCTGTATGATCTGATAACCGTTCCGCTGAAGGTCATCAATACGTTCCTTTTCCTTCAGTTCAGCCTTCATGATTTGTATTCTCCGGTTTTCTTCCGTCTGCGTCTCTTCTGCCGCCGTGTCTGGGTCTTCTGCGGGAAGCATTATCCCGCTTGGATCTATGCTCGCCATCCTGCGGTGCCTGTGCCTGCGTATTGGACTGTTCAGTACCCTGCGCAGTGCCGTTGTCTCTGCCCTGTCCGTCCGCTCTGTTCTGATACCGGTTGTCACGACGTCTGTCATTCCGGTTATCACGATTGCGGTTGTCATTTCGATTCTCACCGCTGCGATTTTCATTCATACGGCCGTCTCCGCCACGATTCTCATTGCGGTCTTCTCTGCCACGGTTATTGTCCCGGCGGTTCTCATTGTTCCTGTTCTCACCACGGTTGTCATTTCGGTTCTCTGCACCACGATTTTCGTTTCTATTGTCGGCGCTGCGATTGCCCTCACCGCGATTGTAATTTCTGCGGTTGTCATCCCTGCGCCCGTCACGTCTGCGATTGTCACCACTGTTCTGATTTTCGCTACGGTTATCCCCGCGATTCTCGCCACTGCGGTTCTGATTCTCGCTATCTGTTCTCTGTTCTCTGCGATCCGTACGCTGCTCTGCGCGCTCCTGTGCCTCTTCTTTTTCCTCGATCTGCTCTAACTTTTCCAGTTCCCGCTGTTCTTCTTTGGACAGTTCCTGACCGCCCTTCTTGCCGCGACGTCTCTTGAACTGTAAGGTATCAGCCTCGTACTCCTTCAGTTCCTTCTCGTCACCGACTTCCACCAGTACCTTAACCAGCTGACGCAATACATTCACGCTCTGTACTTCGCCGTGCAGTCCGTCTGCCGTCGTCACATAATCACCCACACCGGGGAGCTTACGGTTCAGCTCTTCGTAAGTATCTTCTTCATTTTTCAGACAGCACATCAGTCTGCCGCAGACTCCGGAGATCTTCGTCGGATTTAAGGAAAGGTTCTGTTCCTTCGCCATCTTGATAGATACCGGTACGAAATCCGACAGATAGCTGTGACAGCACAAAGGCCGTCCGCAGATACCGATACCGCCGCGGATCTTCGTCTCATCTCTGACACCGATCTGACGCAGCTCAATACGGGTCTTGAACACACTTGCCAGATCTTTTACCAGCTCACGAAAGTCAATACGTCCGTCCGCCGTAAAATAGAACAGCACCTTATTGTTATCAAAGGTATACTCTGCATCGATCAGCTTCATCTCCAGACCATGCTTTAAAATCTTCTCTTTGCAGATCTTGAAGGCTTCCTTTTCCTTCTCCTTGTTGGCAGCCTCCTGCTCGATATCTCTCTCTCCGGCGAGTCGCATCACGGGTTTCAGAGGCTGGATCACCTTGTCATCCTCTACTTCATGCACACCCGCTACAACAGTACCGAACTCAATTCCTCTGGCGGTCTCCACGATCACGTGGTCGCCTCTCTTTATCGCAAACTGCAGCGGATCGAAGAAATATACCTTGCCCGCCGTACGAAATCTTACACCGATTACTTTTGTCATATCTATCTACCTCACTGATGCCGGTGGCATCTTCACTTAAAATAAAAATAGCAGTCACCTGCGCAAAATGCGCCTGCAACTGCTATTTTAGCATATCTTTTCGGAAATGACTACTGTAAACTTAGGATCTGAGTTCTACACCCAGCTTATTGTTCAGGTTCTTCAGGATCTTCTTCACATAGCCGTCCACTGCCTCTGTGGTGAATTCTTCCTCCTTCGGAGCAAAGGTCACGGTGAATGCCATGGACTTCTTCTCGGGGCCTACCTGTAATCCCTCGTAAACATCGAAAAGTTCTACGGATTCTACGAAGCTGCTGGCTTCCTCGATTGCCTTCTCTACTTCGCCGCAGGTAACGGACTTGTTCATTACCAGTGCCAGATCTCTGGTCTCCTTTGCGAACTTGGAGATCGGTGTGAAGGTAGGAACCTTGCCGTATACAGGACGCAGGGCCTTCAGGTCGATCTCTGCAATGTATGCGGATTCACGCATATCTTCTTCCTTCTGGATCTCGTAGGTCAGCTGTCCCAGGTAACCGATTTCTTCCCCATTGTACAGGATCTTAGCGGTACGATAAGGGTGTAAGAAGGTCTTCTTATCCTCTACATATTCGAAATCAATAAACAGTGTCTCTGCCACAGTGTCAACCAGTCCCTTCAGGGTGAAAAAGCTCTCTTCCTTACCCCAGATACCGATACAGATGGTCTCTCTCTCATCGGGATACTCGGTTAAGGGCAGATCCTTAGGAATGAACTTGTTGCCGATCTCGTATACTCTGCCTTCCAGACAACCGTTCTTCTGGTTGCGTGCGATTGCATGGATCATCTGGGGTGCCAGTGTGGTACGCATCAGGGACAGATCCTCATTGATCGGATTGATCAGACGGATTGCATGTCTCTCCGGTGCATCCTCAGGCAGATCTAACAGATTCAGATCGGAAGGAGAGAAGAAGGAATAATGTACTCCTTCGAATGCGCCCTGGGCACACAGTGCTTTCTTAATCTTAAGCTCTGTCTTCTGCTTTATATTCATACCGCCGCTGGTTACGGCTGCTGCCTTCAGGAAAGTAGGCGTCACATGGTCATAACCGTACATACGGATAACTTCCTCTGCAATATCGGGATAGGATTCCATATCCTCACGATATGCGGGAACCTGAATGGTCAGATCGTCACCGTCGATCACGGGCTGAAAGTTCAGGGACTTCAAGATTCTCTCGATATCGGCGGTAGGTACTTCTATACCCAATACACCGTTTACCTTTTTGATGCTAGCTTTCATCTCGGTAGGTTCGATAGAATTACCGGTGCTGATCTCTACATGCGTAGAGGATACTTTACCACATCCCAGTTCTTCGATCAGATGCAGTGCTCTCTTGCTGGCCATAACGGTCGCATACTCATCCACACCCTTCGCATATCTCTGGGAAGAATCGGAAGACTGTCCCAGTGCTCTGGAGCTCTTACGGATATTGTCTCTTGCAAATTTTG
>CAKRRU010000004.1 GCA_934394515.1 uncultured Acetatifactor sp. | reverse complement strand
CGCGATGTCAGCGTTTCTTATATGCAATCGGGTCTACGGCGATTTGAGAAATACTATTTAACTAACTTTCAATTTACCGTATTTTACGGTGTAACCGCGGTATCGCAGTGCGTATTTTACAGATTCCCGCATTGACTCCGGCGGCACAGTACGGCATCATCAACAGACTGTAGGAAAAGATATACCGTGAATTCGCTTCCCAGACAGTATGGAACAGGAAGCCTCCAAGTACTGCAATCAGGCCGACATAGACGTAGAGACTGCTGCCCGCAGAGGATTTTTTGCGATTACGCCAACCACCAATACAAAACAGCAGACATCCCAGATACAGCACATTCTGCCATGCATTTCCCCATTCAATGTAGACCCTGCTCAGGGTACCTTCATACACCTCCCGGAAAAAATCACTCCTTCCGCCATAAGTAGCAAGCGTTGCCTGCCGGCTGGCATAAGTGCCGTCGGCCCATTGGGATAAATGCTTTTGCTGATAAAAGTGCAATGCGTAACCGGGATGCTCCCGGAAATACGAAAGCCGTTCCGAAATTGCCTGACGACTGATCTCATCCGCAAGAGCGGAATCCATCCCCGCAGCATCATAGGTATCGATGTTGAACCCGTTGTACCAGCCGCAGCCGCGGGAAGCTTCCTGCATACCCATGGCAAAATAGGACATGGCGGTGACACCGGAGCTTAAAGTGCTGCCGGCTTTTTGCTCATAACATTTCTGTACCAGCGGCAGGATGCCCGCAGAGGTAATGGCGAGACATACCGCCATGGTAAACAATCCGAGACGTATCCGGACACTGCGACCTGAACGCATCGCTTCAAAAACCAATACCAACACAACAGCAATGATCGGAATCAGAGAGTTTTTGCGCAGCATCACACTCACGGTAAGGAACAGGATACTGCCGATGGCAGTTAAAACAGTACCGGTATTAGAAACGTTCACAGAATGAGGAACTCCGAATCCTGTGAGCAGCTTCAGCAACAAATATAATCCCACAGACAACGCTGCATAAGAAGGAATCTCTCCATAGACAAAAGAACTGTACATGATCATGGGCAGGTTACAGCAGACCATGACAAGATAGCAGCAGGAAATCTGCTCATAATGCTCCGGCCACAGATATTTCAACGACAGATACTGGAACAGCACCGCCACGCACAGCAGGCACACATAGACAAATTTGATAAAATGCCAGGCCGGTAAAGACAGCCCTGTGAGATTCCAGACACGGAGCAGTACCTCCAGAAAAGCCATCAGTCCGATCTGCTGTGGATAATAGGACAAATAAGAAGCGGTGGGGTGGATAACCGCTGTGTTGCCAAGAATCCATTCCGCTGCGGCATTATATACGGATAAAGCATCCGCGGCAGGGACAGTGCGGCCAAAAATGATCAGCACGACACCCAGGACCATGACAAAACCCAGGGTAAAGATAAGCATCCCCCGGCAGAATTTTCTTCCAATCTTAGAAAACAGATACAGACAACCGGTAAAGACAAGCCCGTATCCCACCAACTCAAGGAGATTCCACAGCGGGGAATCGAACCGCAGCAGAACCTGCTGGGTCTCCATATTGTCTGCGTAGCAGGTAACCAGAAAACTACCGGCAAACAGCAGAACCGACAGAAAAAGAGTCAGTACTTTTACTGTATTCTGGGAAATCTTATAAAGTACGCGCATAAAACTCCGTTCCGCAGGCATAAGGCCTGCTTTGTGATGCCTTTCGCACAAATAACTGCATTATGATGTAAGAACAAACGATCACTTCTATCATAACTATCATAACACGTTTTTATCGTTCTGCGAACAGGTGAAATTCTTTTCGAAAAACAGTGGCTGTAACGGAATAAGCGTGGTACAATATTAATATCTGTGTGTACGCATTCACCGGTATCGCGATGCTGTATATGGATTTTCATATTTTATCATGGAGAATAGCCATGACAATGCATGAGATTAACAAAATAAGAGGAAGAGAAATGGATAAGATTGCAGTATTGATTCCCTGTTATAATGAAGAGAAAACAATTACCAAGGTAGTAACGGATGTCAAAAAATATCTGCCGGAAGCAGTGATCTATGTATATGACAATAATTCCACTGACCGTACGGCGCAGCTGGCTCTGGCGGCAGGCGCGGTAGTCCGCCCCGAATACGCACAGGGAAAAGGAAATGTGATCCGTCGTATGTTCCGCGAGATCGATGCGGAATGTTATCTTATGATCGACGGAGATGATACTTATCCGCTGGACTGTGCGGAAGAGATGGTGGACAAGGTGCTGCATCATCAGGCGGATATGGTGGTCGGTGACAGGCTGTCATCCACCTATTTTACAGAAAACAAGCGTCCGTTCCATAATTTCGGAAACAGTCTGATGCGTGCGGGAATCAACAGTCTGTTCCATGCCAATATTAAAGATATCATGACAGGTTACCGTGCGTTCAGCTATGAATTTGTGAAGACCTTCCCGGTATTTTCCAAGGGCTTTGAGATCGAGACTGAGATGACGATTCATGCGGTCAACTACAATATGCAGGTGGAAAATGTGGTCGTGGAATACCGTGACCGTCCTCAGGGCAGTGAGTCCAAACTGAACACTTACAGTGACGGATTCCGCGTAATCCGCAAAATGATGCAGCTGTATAAAAACTACAAACCCATGCACTTCTTCGGTATGCTGGCATTATTGCTGATTGCGGTTGCTGTGATTCTGTTTGTTCCGGTATTTGTGGAATATCTGAGCACCGGCCTGGTGCCCCGGTTCCCGACACTGATCGCCAGTGGATTCATTTTGCTGGCAGGAATCCAGTCGTTTTTCTCCGGCATGATGCTGGAGGTCATGGCAGCCAAGGACAGGAAGGACTTTGAATATCGTCTGAACCGTGTATATGGAGAACATCAGGAACGTAAAGGATTGTAATATGCAGGAAACGAAAATTCTTCCCGGACGCAAGGGCTGTATCCTGTTATGTATTCCGGGATGTCTGTTTGTATTTTTTGCAAAAACTGAAAAAGATCTGGCAGCAACGGGAAACATTCTGTGGACGGCCGGATATGTCGCAAGCACACTGCTGTGGACGATATTGCTGGGATGCCTGATGGGAGGAATCGCAGCATGGGTGGTTTATCGGATTCTGAACCACCGCGGCAGCACAGGGAATTCCGACAGAGAGAAATGCAACGACCACGCAAAATTTGCAGGTCTCGGAAAGGCGGCAGACCGGATCCGTAATCTTTCCGGCCAGCAGGTATTCTGGGGCAGTCTGCTGCTGTTGCTGCTTGCATGGCTGCCGGTATATCTGGCATATTATCCGGGAATCTGTGCCTATGATGCACCGGTACAGACCGGGCAGATCATGGATCATTACTATTTTGACCACCATCCCATCGTACATACCCTGTTCTTGCAGGGGATGCTGTGGCTGGGAAGTCATATCTTCGGAAGCGTGAATGCCGGAATGGCATTGTATACAGCAGTGCAGATGCTGCTGCTGGCAGGGAGTATGTCATACGGACTTCTGGTATTGCATCGCAGAAAGGCCGGGACAGTCTGGCAGTTGGTGATACTGCTTTTGGGGATGTTTTTCCCGTTTCACTGGTATATGAGCGTCAGTATGACAAAGGATACGGTATTCAGTGCCTTTTTGTTGTTACAGCTGGTGAGTTTCACGGAACTTTTGCTGGAAGACCGCAGGAGCCTTCGCCCCGGTGCGGGAGATCTTGTGTTTGGCATTGCCACGGTGGGGATGATCCTGTTCCGCAACAACGGAAAGTATGCGATGCTCGTGCTGCTGGTATTTCAGGTTCTGACAGTCTGCTTTGGAAGAAAGGCAAGGAAGCTCTGGGGGAGATTACTGGCGGTAAGTCTGTCAGCTTTCTGCGTGGGGCTTTTTGTGCTGTCTGCGGTGTTCTCCGCAACGCATGCCGAGCAGGGAGACCGCAGGGAGATGCTGAGCATGCCGATTCAGCAGATGGCGCGCTGCATGGTCTACCATGGGGGCATCGGGGTGCTGGCGGAGGATGACGGGACCATGGACGATGCCGACAAGGCGCTGATCAATGATTTTATTCTGGATGAGGCTTATAGGGAGTATGCCCCCGGCTTCGCAGATCCGGTAAAGCGGCACACCAATACTTATGTGGCACGTTACAGATCCGGAGACTTTATCCGTACGTATCTGCATCTGCTGACAGAGTATCCCGGAGATATGATCAATGCGGCGCTGGCAACCAATGCGGGATTCTTATCCCCTTTTGATGTCACCCACGCAGAAGTAAATCAGGTGGAAGGCAGAGCGGGTCTGAGCTATGTGCAGACCAGATGGGAAGAGGATACGCTGAACGGAAGAGGCATCTATAAAGACAGTAAATGGCCCCGGCTGTTTGAACAGCTGGAAAACTGGGCAGAGAATAACAGCTATCTGCAGATTCCGGTATTGAAATATCTTTTTGTGCCCGGAAGCTATCTGTGGCTGTATCTGGGGCTGGCGGCCATCCTTGTGATCGCCGGCAGGAAAAGGCTGTGTCTGCCTCTTGCCATTGTCGCCGGCTATTATGGGACTATGCTGTTAGGACCTACGGTGCAGATGAGATATGTGTATCCGGTGATGCTCGCATTACCGTACCTGCTTGCCCTGACGGCGGTGAGATGCCGGAAGGCGGAAGAGAAGACAAGTCGGGAATAGACAGATTAGATAGGAACAATGAAAATGGATAAACTGATCATCGGCGCAGGATTGTATGGATTGTATGCAGCTCTGTACTGCGCCAAACGCGGACAACAGGTAGAGGTGCTGGAGATCGAGCAGGCTCCCTTTACCAGAGCTACTTATATTAATCAGGCGAGAGTGCATATGGGATATCATTATCCCAGGTCTTTGTCCACTGCCATGAAATCGGCAGGATATTTTAAGCGATTTGTGGAGGATTATTCCTTCTGCATTCACACGAAATTTCAGCAGATATATGCGACATCCAGTCATTTTTCCTGGACCAATGCAGCGGAATTTCAGAAATTCTGTAAGGATGCGGGGATTCCCTGCAAGGCACTTCCGGTAGAAGAATATTTTCAGCCGGGATTGTGTGATGGCGCATTCCTGACGGAAGAATATACCTATGATGCGCATATTCTGCGGGATTATCTGATGGAGGAAATCGCAAAATATCCCGGAATAAAGCTGCATTTCGGACGGGAAATCACCAAAATCGTAAAACAGACGGATTGCTATGAAGTGACGGCAATCTGTGAAGGCAGGCAGGAAGTCTATCGGGCACCGTTTGTACTGAATGCAACGTATGCCTCTGTCAACCAGGTGCTGGAAAAGATAGAGGGAGTGGAATCCACAAAGTTCGGTTTAAAGTATGAGCTGTGTGAGATCATTCTCTGCAAGGCAAGTGACAAGATTCGGGAGATCGGATTCACCGTGATGGACGGACCGTTTTTCTCCATCATGCCCTTTGGCAAGACGGGGTATCATTCCCTGACCTCGGTTACCTTTACACCGCACAAGACAAGCTATGATGCCACACCGCAGTTTCCGTGCATGAGTGCGGATGACAATATCTGTCGGGGCGGATGGTTAGGCAACTGTAATGACTGCCCCGGAAAACCGGAGAGTGCCTGGGAATATATGTCGACTCTGGCTAAAAAGTATATGCGGAAAGAATATGGATTCAGCTATGAAAAATCATTGTTTTCCATGAAACCGATATTGAAGGCTTCCGAGATCGATGATTCGAGGCCTACGGTGATCCGCACATTGTCCTCAGAACCTACATTTATCAGCGTTTTATCGGGGAAGATCAATACGGTATATGATCTGGATCCGTTTTTGGAATAGTTATCTTAAATGAAAACAGAAAAGGAAATTGCTATGGAAAAAGAAGCAATGCAGAATAAAGAGAAAAATTTTGTTTCCTGTGTGTTGTATTTGCATAATGACGGGAAAAATATCCGGGAGTTTCTGAAAGCGGTCTGCGGAACCATGGAAGCTCACTTTGAAAAATATGAGGTTGTCTGCGTCGATGACTGCTGTACGGATAATACCATTGAGGAAATTCACGGTTTTCTGGAGGAGAGCAGTGGGCATCATGTGGTAAGTCTGATCAATTTAAGCTTTTACCAGGGTGTGGAGATGGCCATGAATGCCGGCAGGGATCTGGCGGTGGGAGATTTTCTCTTTGAATTCGACAAATGCCGGCTGGATTTTGATCCTTCCCTGATCATGGAAGTATACTATAAGGCGCTGGAAGGAAACGATGTGGTGGCAGCGGCTCCGAAGAAAGATGTGGCTTTTACGTCCAGACTCTTCTACGCAGTGTATAATCTGGGAAGCCGTAATACTTATAAACTGCGTCAGGAACGGTTCCGTATTATTTCAAGACGGGCCGTGAACCGCGTGAACCAGATGAATGCCTACATTCCCTATCGTAAGGCTATGTACATGAACTGTGGACTGCGTGCGGAGACCATTGTCTATGATAATAAAGAAATGGGAAGGGGCGCAAGAAACCGGGAAGAGAGGAATACCCGCAGCAACCTGGCGCTGGATACTCTGATTATTTTCACGGATGTACTGGAAAAGTTTTCTCTGCTGATCAGTGGGATCCTGTTCTTTGTCATGGTGGTCATGTTCGGCTGGATCGTATATTCTGTTTTCAGCACAGTGCGCCCGGTGGAAGGCTGGATGAGCCTGATGACATTGATCTCATTCGGATTTTTCATGATGTCGGTACTGCTGACACTGATTTTCAAATATCTGTCCGTCATTCTGAATATGAGCTTTAAGAGACAGCGTTATGTAATAGAAGGAGTGGAAAAACTGACAAAATGATGTTTACAATTATATTTCCGGTATTAAACGAGCGGCTGCGTCTGGAAAGCGGTGTGACCAGAACGGTGGAATATCTACAGAAAATTGATTTTGCGGACTATGAGATCATCATAGTGGATAACGGTTCTGAGGATGAGACACCGCAGATCGCAGAAATGCTCTGTAAAAAATATGACAAGGTAAGATACGAAAGAATCAACATCCGTGGTGTGGGCGCAGCATTCCGCAGAGGTGTGGAGATCAGCCGTGGCGATGTGGTAGGCTATATGGATATCGACCTGTCCACCAATATCAAGCATTTGGGAGAGGCTATCCATCTCTTTGAGACACAGCCGGAAATCGCATATATCAACGGCAGCCGTTTCGCCAGAGAGTCCGATACAAAGGGAAGAAAATGGTATCGTAAGATCACTTCGCAAGGGTTATTGATATTGCTTAAATTATTCCTGCGGATGAAATCCACCGACGCCATCTGCGGATTTACCTTTGTACGCAGGCAGACGGCACTTTCCCTCATCGAGGGCTGCAGCCGGGACAATGGCTGGTTTTACATGATCGAATTTCTGCTGCGCGCGGAAAAGAGAGGCGTGAAGATACTGGATTATCCGGTGGAGTGGCAGGAAGATTACAATACTACCGTTAAGGTATTCAAGACGATCTGCAATTACCTCGTACAGATTGCGAGACTGTTCAATGAGTTCTATATTAAAAAACATATATAACATAACAGAGCAGGCCAAATGAGATAAGAAGAAAGAAGGACGATACAATGGCACATATTAAGAGAATTGATCTGACGAGAGATGTGGCAGCTCATGAGGATGCCTATAGAGAGGCAATAGAAAAGGTATGCCGGGAGACTGCTTTCTCCGGCGGAAAATATGCAGATACCTTTGATAAGGAATTTGCGGCTTACGTGGGCAGTAAATTTGCCAGTGGAGTAAATAACGGTACTTCTGCATTGCATCTGGCAATGCTGGCACTGGGAGTGGGACCGGGAGATGAAGTCATTGTACCGGCCAATACTTATATTGCAACCGCATGGGGGGTAAGCTATACGGGGGCTGTTCCGGTATTCGCAGACTGTACACCGGATACCTGGGAGATCGATCCTTCTGTCCTGGAAGCGAAGATCACGGACAAGACTAGGGGAATCATCGGGGTACACCTTTATGGGCAGCCTTTTGACTATGCGGGAGTCCGCAAGATCGCGGACCGTCACGGACTGTTCGTGGTGGAGGATTGCGCACAGGCACATGGTGCCCGGTTTGAAGGCAGAAATGTCGGAACCCTTGGGGATCTTGCCTGCTTCAGCTTCTATCCCGGCAAGAACCTGTATGCGTTCGGTGAGGGAGGAAGCGTTACCTGTGAGAAAGAGGAATATTATAAGCACATTGACCGGTTGAAGAACCAGGGATGCGATGTGCGTTATTATCATGATGAGATCGGATATAACTATCGTCTGGAAGGTCTGCAGGGTGCGGTGCTGAGTGTCAGCCTGAAATATCTGCCGGAGTGGACGAAGAGACGTCAGGAGATCGGTCACAGATATCTTGCCGAGATCACGAATCCCCTGATCACCATGCAGAAGCATCCGGAGAATACCACCCCGGTATTTCACCTGTTTGTCATTACGGTACCGGATCATGAGGATTTCATAAAATACATGGCAGATCATGATGTGGAGTGCAATATGCATTACCCGGTGCCCTGCCATTTACAGAAGGCATATGCGGATCTGGGATATCATCCCGGAGATTGTCCCAATGCGGAATACCTGGCATCACATTGCGTGACACTGCCGTTGTTCCCGGAAATGCGGGAAGAGGAAATCGCACGGGTGATCGATCTGTGCAATGCTTACAGACAGTAAACCGGCAGAAAGGAACGGCACACATGGTGTGGATCGCCATGAGTTAGGAGACAAAAGGATTGAGAGAAAAAACAGACATTCCACAGCTTTACCGTGATACGGAAGCGGGCATTTATCTGCGGCTTATGACTTATGAAGACACAGACCGTATCGTGACATGGCGTAACAGTGATGCGGTACGGAAAAACTTTATCTATCAGGAACTCTTTACCAGAGCTTCGCATGAGAACTGGATCCGTACCCATGTGGAGACCGGAGATGTGGTACAGATGATCATCTGCGACCTGACGGATGATACTCCTTTGGGATCTGTCTATATCCGGGATATCGACAGACATCATAAAAAGGCAGAATACGGCATTTTTATCGGTGAGTCGGGAGCCAGAGGCAGAGGTATAGGTACGGCAGCGGCAAAACTGATGCTTCGTTACTGTTTTGAGACAGAGCATCTCCACAGAATCTATCTGCGGGCTTTGGCAGAGAACATGCAGGCGATTCGCAGCTATGAAAAAGCGGGATTTGTCAGAGAAGGACTGCTCCGCGATGATGTGTGTATCGACGGAGAATATCGGGATATCGTCTGGATGGCAGCCGTGGATGCCGGGTGAGAGCAGAGAGACACCGGCTGACGGAATTTAGAATAAAGGAATAGGACAGTAACATGAAAAAAGTAAGCTTTGTAATTCCCTGTTATCGGTCGGAACATACGCTGCCTCATGTGGTTGCGGAGATTCGGGAGAAAATGCGGGAACTTCCGGGGTATGCATATGATATCTTTCTGGTAAATGATGCGTCGCCGGACAATACCATGGGGACGATCCGGGAATTGTGCGAGAAATATGACAACATTAAAGGGATTGGATTTGCGAGGAATTTCGGTCAGCATGCCGCATTAATGGCGGGCTTGCGCCATTCCGACGGAGATTATGTGGTGTGTCTGGATGATGACGGACAGACACCGGCCAATGAAGTGGACAAACTGCTCGGCAAGCTGGAGGAAGGCTTCGATGCGGTCTATGCAAGCTATGAACATAAGCAGCATTCCGCTTTCCGTAATCTGGGAAGCAAGGTCAATGAACTGATGACCCGCATGATGCTGGATAAACCCGCAGATCTGTATATTTCCAGCTATTTTGCCGTGAAGAGATTTGTGGTGGAGGATATGATCCGCTATGAGAATTCCTATCCGTATGTCATCGGACTGGTACTGCGGGCAACGAAAAATATTACCAATGTGGCAGTGTGCCATAGGGAGCGGGAAGAAGGCAATTCCGGTTATAACCTGAAGAAACTGCTGGGGTTGTGGTTCAATGGATTTACAGCATTTTCCGTAAAACCGCTGCGTATTGCCACAACACTGGGTGTGGGATGTGCCGGTCTGGGATTTCTTTACGGGATCTATACGATCATCAAACGGCTGGTGAATCCCAATGTTCCTATGGGATTCAGTGCACTGATGGCGGCATTGGTATTCTTCGGGGGAATGATCATGATCATGCTGGGACTCATCGGAGAATATGTGGGCCGTATTTATATCAGCATGAATAATTCTCCCCAGTATGTGATCCGGGAAAAAATTCATCTGGACGATGAGAACAGCAAAACAGAAGGGTAAAAAGGAAATCGCATGGAGAAAAGGCGTTTTGTGGATTGGTGGAAACAGGATAGGCGTTATATTACATTACTCAAGGCAGTACTGATGGCAATGCTGCCGCTGCTCTGTTGTCTGATCAGGACGATAGTAGAGGGTGAGACCATTGGCAGGGTGTATCTTCCTTCATCGGAATGGAATGATGAACTGTTTTATTTTAAACAGGTAGAGGGGATCGTAAATTACGGTTTCCCACAGGGATATTTCGGCTTTAATGAAAGCCATGCACTGCAGCTGTCCTTCGCGGCATGGAGCCCGGTGCTGGTCTTTCCCTGGATCTTGTGGGGACTGATCTTCGGATGGAATCTGCTGTCGCCTGTGATCTGCAATATCGTTCTGCTGACGATCACCATGTTTGTGTTTGTATGGCTGGTAAAACCGGATTGGAAGCAGCTGGGGATTTTGTCGGTGCTGTTTTCCGTGTTTACGTTATTTGTCAGATATATGCTGTCGGGTATGCCGGAAGTGATCTGCTTCAGTATGCTGATACTGTTCTACGGCTTTGCCATGAGTTATCTGAAAAAAGAGAGCCGGGCGAAACTGATCGCAATGTTTGTGATCTCGGTGCTGTTGACACTGATGCGCCCGTATATGCTGTTATTCCTGGGACTGGCATGCTTTTTCTGGATCCGTGGAAACCGCAAGGCGGGATGGATCGGATCGGCTGTTGTAGTGGCAGTAACCGGTATTTTATATGTACTGATCAAACATTATCTGGGGGCGGAATATTTCACCCCTCTGTTTTACACCGACTGGATCACGACCTTTTTCACGGACGGGATCACGGCAGGGCTTAGCAACTTCTTTGGAACATTGCATTGGAAGGGGCTGGAATTCTACAGACATTGTGTATCCGGTATCCGGAACGGACTGGCTTCCGGAGCCTTTTTTGACGGCTATCTGGCGCTGCTTTTGATCCTGCTGGCACAGATTTATGCGGACAGGAAGAGCCTCCGTATGGCAGATAAGGTGGAAAAGATCACTATGAGGCCGGAGAATCCGGAGGTCCGCAAGGCTGTATTCGGCCGTATGATGCTTACAGAAGAGCAGAAAAAGGCGCTGCGGGATGAACTGATCATAGAGATCCATTTTGCGTTCAGCCTGGTGGCCATGTTGTTTGCCCATCTTTTGATGTATAAAATGGTGGAAGGCAGTAAACACTTTCTGACGTTTATAGCAGCGGGCATTTTCATAGTAAGTATGCTGGATACCAAATATTATAAAAAGGCGGCACTTCTGGGAGCGGCGTTTGTGTATCTGTACAGTTATAAAGGTACGGAACCTTATGATTATCAGGTTCCGTATGTAACAGAGGAGCGACAGGAACAGGTAGAGTACTGGCAGGATATTTTTGCGGAAAAACTGACCCTGGATACCGCGCAGGTTCCAAACTATGAAAATGTGGTGATCTGGACCTTCGGGGATGAGACTCCGGAAGGAAATCAGAACCTGAAATGGCAGCTTTTGTACGGAGTGCCGAAGGGATTTGGCATCAGCTGCTGTGCGAGAGAGTATGTTACAGAGCATCTGACAGAGCTTCAGAGCCGTTATCTTGCGACGGTAAGCGGCGGAGCCATTGATGAACAGTGCCTGGCGGAAGGCTATGAGGAACTGGGACGGGATGCCGATATGGTTCTGTACCGCAGGTATTAGGACCGGCGGAACGGACAAAATCTATGAGGGGAATCATAGAAAGAAAGAGATGTAAAGCGAATGGAGACAGGCGGCAGAAAAAGAAATAATTTTATACAGACAGACGCTTTGACGGTGCTGTGGCATGCTCTGCCCATAGCGGCACTGATCATCTGGGGAGCATTTGGCATCACCAATAATCTCTGGTACGATGAGGCCTACTCCGCATCCATGGTTTCCCTGCCCTGGAAACGACTGATCTATATTACGGCGACAGATGATCACTCTCCGTTTTATTATGTATTATTAAAAACATTTTATCATCTGTGCGGCGGAGGACAGCACTTTTGGTCACTGAAGCTGATGTCCGTGCTTTTTATGCTGGGATATATGCTTTTGGGAAAATATTATGTGGAAAAAATGTTTGACCGGAAAATTTCAGTGTATTTCATGCTGTTCTCGCTTCTGATGCCGATCTTCAGTGTACAGGCGGGCAATGTGAGAATGTATGCCGTGGCACTGTTTTTTCTGACTCTGACCGGATTGTCTGCTTATGATATTTTCAGAGAAGCGACCCGCAAAAAGTGGATCGTATTCTGTGCGGCCAGTATCTGCACGGTCTATTGCCATACGTTTGCACTGATCCAGACCTTCTTGTTTTATGTTTTATTTCTGGGAGTGATCCTGGTCTGTCATAAAAAAGAATTAGTGAAGGGATTTTTTATCTCCGGCTGTACGGTGGCGGTTGTTTTCTCGCCCTGGCTGGCAGTGACCTGCCGGCAGTTTATTCTGAGAATGCGCTATGATGACGGTTCCACGGCGGAACTGGCTACCCTGAACTCTGTGATGGACTATTGCAAGGAATGGTTCTCTGCGGTGGAGACACCCATCGGGATCGTCGTATTGCTGGGAATGGCATTATGCCTGATCTTAAGTTACGGTGCGGTGGACTGGGTGCGTCAGCATCATAATGCGGCACCGGCCATTGCGGCATCCACATTTGCATTGACGGGAATTGTGGGCGGCACGATCTCTGCGACGGTTAATAACTGTTTTATGGGCCGTTACGCGTTCCCGGGAATGGGATTTGTTATGCTGTGGTATGCAGTGGGATTTGCACAGATCACGGAAAGTGCGGGAGGTAAAAAACGGAAAATATGGATGGCGGGGCTCGTCGGGACCGCAGCTGTCTGCTTTTTATTGCAGTATATTTCCGAATTACGCATGGAGTATGACAGAGGGCTGGAGACCTATGAGGATTTTGTGGAAGAACAGGTAACAGAAAATGATGCGTTTATCGGGCCCTAT
This sequence comes from uncultured Acetatifactor sp., assembly GCA_934394515.1. Taxonomy (GTDB): domain Bacteria; phylum Bacillota; class Clostridia; order Lachnospirales; family Lachnospiraceae; genus Acetatifactor. The sequence continues at coordinate 29,461 of CAKRRU010000004.1, read as the reverse complement.
ACACATACAATTTTTCTGAATGTATATCATCCGGATCTGCATTATTATACGATCGGCTATAAACTGTACAGTCTTCCTTTTGTCAATACAGAGGCGCTGACAGATTACAGTCAGCTGGATCCCTATGATAATCTGTGGTATATCTGCTTCCGGGGTGGAAAGCCTGACGAGATGGTGGATGAATACGACTATGAAGAAGTACTGGAGTTTCACTATATGTACTATGATTTTGTGATCTTCCGCCTGGAGAAAAAAGAGGCATAAACCAAAAAAGAAGGAATTGATAAGAAATCATGGAAAACACGATGCAAAAATGGAACGGATATCTGAAAAAATTCTGGACGAACCGTGGGTACATGGCGGTGTTGCTGCTTACCGCAATATGTGCCTACGGATACAAGGTGATGAATACTACCATCGGCATTGACGATACCCCGTCTCAATATTATTTTGAAGAAGGACTGATCGCAATTGTAGGAAGATGGGTGCTTTTTTTGCTGAATAAATTTTTCTCATTTGCGGAATTCCTGCCGTTTCTGACGGACTTTATTGCGGTAGTGATTCTGGTGCTGGCAGCAATTGTGTGGTCGGCATTGTTCTATTCCGTTCTGGGAGAGAAGCTTCCTGCTGTGGGCTATGCTTTTTTCGCGGCTGTATTTTTATCATGTCCTCTGATCAGTGAAGTGTTCACGTATTTTTTACATAATGGGATCGCCATAGGATATCTGAGCTGCGGCATCAGCCTGTGTTGTATGAGGGAATGGCAGTCCTGTGTCCGCAGACCCGGGAAGGGAGCCGGTATCCGCGAACGGCTGGGCTGTCTCGCAGTGGCAAAAATGATTCCGGCGTCGTTCTTTTTATGGATTGCCATGGGATGTTATGAGTCCTTTATGATCTTGTGGCTGGCGGCATTGATGCTGCTGCTTCTGACGGAACGGATCGTATACGGACGTCAGCAGAAAGATATTTTCGGAACACTGGTGACCGGAGCTGCGGCAGCACTGGTGGCGGTGATATTACGCAGTGTGATGATCCTTGCAGTGACGAAGGGATTCCGCCTGGAGTACCTGCAGGGGGAAGCCGTACAGCGTTCTGTGACCGAGATGCTGGGGTGGATGCTGCAGCCCGGGGCACTCAGTGAGCTTGCCATGATCCTTAAGAGGACGTTTGTCCTGTATGGCGTGTTTGCCTATGCCTATTTGCCGATCCGCGTGTTCGTTCTGTCGGCCGGTGTGATAGCTGTTGTCACACTGTGGAGAGTGATCAGGGGAAGAGATCTGTGGGCACTGGTATTATGGCCTGCGGCTTATCTGGCGGCATTTTCCCTTGTGTTTGTGGAAGGAAAGGCGACTTTATACCGCTCTGCCCAGTTTTTGCCGGTCTTCTGTGGGTACGGGGTACTGCTTTTTATCTATGCGGTATGGAAACTGACAGGATCGGATGAGAGAAAACAGGAGAAGAATTGGCGCAAAAAGATTTCTGCGGGAGTAAGGGGGCTGACGGCCCTCATCATGGTGGTTCTCGTCTGGAATCAATGCATTGATATGACCAGGTGGTTCTATATTGATGAGAAAAAATACGAAGCTGCGGTGAAGACGGTGGATCAGATCGCTCTTGACCTGGAGCGGAGCTTTGATACCTCTAAGCCGGTGATCTTTACAGGGAATTATGAGATCCCTTACAGCATTATTCAGGATGCTTATGTGAGCTACAGCAGCCCGACTTATTATAAGATGAAACGGCTGGCAGATCTGATCGATCCGGATCTGCTGGACAAATATAACCGGGGAAATAAGGGCGTATGGGTAGCACAGACCCCTGCCCTGTCAGTGATCGACTGGGGACGATATGCTTTTGATTCCGATGCGGAGCTGGTGAAATTTTTTGCGATGCATGGGCATACACTGAAAGCCCAGGAGGATGTCAGTCTTTATGAGGGCGCAGAAAAGGAATCGCTGGAGCTGCCCCATTATCCGCAGGAAGGATACATTGTAGATAAGGGGGACTATATTATTGTGCATTTCTAAAGATAAGGAAAGAGTGCATACGTTATTTTGCTTTTTTATGAGTGCCGGAATGGCACTGGTTATGATGGCAGCAGTTTATTTTCGTGCCGGAATCTATTTCGATACCAATGACGACAGATTTCTGTCGGAGATTCTGAGTGGAGTGTATGGAGAACATCCGGAGCCACACACGATATATATGAACTACCTGCTATCTTTGCCATTGGCAGCGTTGTATAGAATTACAATAAAAATACCATGGCATGGACTTATGCTTCTGACTTTTCATATGGTGACGTATACAACCATTTCGAACAGCATTTTGAAGCTGTGCAGGAATAAAGTGCAAATGCTATTGGAAATGTGCATGCTGCCGGCATTGGGACTGCAGGAAATCTACATATTAGCTAAGATTCAATACACATCAACGACTGTATTATTGGCAGCTGCCGGATATATATATCTTTTACTTCACAATAAAAATCTGAAATCGAGATTGAAAATATTTGCAATTTTTATGTTGCTGTCCTGCTTACTGCGAAAAGATGCCATGCTTATGATACAGCCATTGGGGATTGCCGCAACAGCAGGTGTTCTTTTGGTAGATAAAGGAAAAAGTTTAAAAGCAAAAATCATTGAATTATCCGCTGTAACAGGGACAATCGCAATATGCCTCCTGACGGCGGAAGCAGGAACGGTAATCGGATATCACAGTGAGGAATGGAAATATTACTTTAGATATAATAATGCCGGAGTAGAAATTTTCGATTACTACGGGAAACCGGAATATGAAGAAATTGCCGGAATTCTTGATAAATATGATGTATCCAAAGCGGAATATGAGGCATTTAAAGAATATGTCATATTAGATGGAAATTTGAATGCGGACTGCGCAGAAGAAATAGCTGCCTATGCAAAATCAAAACATGTATTTCCAACATTAAAGGAATTACTGGATTCTTATTGTAAGACTTTATGGAACGATGCAGTATGGAAAATTAATGAAATTATGATAATTACCATGTTTATGGTGTGCATGATCTTGATTTTATGTGGGCAATACAGATATCTGATTCCGGTGGGACTGATCAAGGCAGCAGCCTGTATCGTATGGTGCTGTTTATTGTACAGGAAACGATTGCCGCTAAGGGTTTCTCTGCCATTGTATATAGTTGAGACGGAATTCTACCTTTCGATTTTTATATTGGCAATGAGCAACGCAAAGAATAAAAAAATATGGAGAAGAGCCTGTGTCATTGCGGCAGCCGGAATTTTTTGCTTTATGAGTTTCCAGACAGGCAGACAACAATATCGTTTTGCAAAAACACAAAATGAAGGAATGGAACAGTATATGCCTGGTTTTTGGGACATCAATGCTTATTGCAACGAACATAGTAACAATAGGTATTTATTGGATGCTGTTTCAGTGAGTTATTATTCAGGGGCGGTTTTGGAGACAAAATTTAATGGGCCGCGCAATAATCTGGTCTCGGGAACCTGGTTTTCCTGCAGCCCTGTAATGAACAGAAAATTGCGTGATTACTTTAAGGATGAAGAAAAGGGCTTTTACTTGATCATATATGATTACGGGTATGAAAATATACATCCCACTGTAGCGTATCTTCAGGAAAAGACAGGGGAAAAAGCTGTATTGGCAGATGAATTTACCGCTTCTCATGGCGGAAAATATCTGGTTTACTATTTCGACAGAGGCTTGAAGTTTCAAGGGTGAATGAATGGATACATTAAAAGGAAGATGGAAAAAAATAAGCAGTGCTGCAGATGATTGTCTGTTCTGTCTGGACAGAATGCCCCTTTGGTGGCTTGGAATACTGATCGCAGCGGTGTTTTTCCTACCCTATTTTATTCTGGGGAACGGCTGTGTGTTCGAGATCAATGACCAGTTGGATGAAAGTATCATGAATTATGTCCTGCCGGCGAGACACTTGTGGGATGGCAGTAAGGTGTACCCGGAAATGTTAAATGGCGTGAATGCCAGTGGTATGCAGCCTTCTGCCATACTGTTTCTTCCGTTGTATTGTCTGTTCTCTGTCAGGACAGCCTTCCTTATGCAGTATATTCTCTGCTTTCTGCTGGCCTTCCTGGGGATGTATCTTCTGGTAAAAGAGTGTACGGACAGTAGTATTCTGTCGGTGATCTCGGGAGCATGCTTCTGTGTGCTGCCGTTGTACCCGGTCTATGGTCTGTCGGAATTCGGCATTCCCTTGATCGCATATGCATTTTTGTGCCTGCGGAAGCAAAAGAAGACGGTTCCTGCGCTGTTTTTGACTGTATTGTTTGGACTGACCAGTCATCTGGTATATACCGGCTATGTGGTGTTGGGCTTCTGGCTGTTGGCTGTAGTGGCAGATATTATCGGGAAACGGAAAAATAAATGGAACTACCTGGGATTTACCGTATTGCTGGGGACTTATCTGATCGTTAACCGGGCATTGATCCTGGAGATTTTATTTGGAACCGGCAGCTATGTCAGCCACCGCGAGGAAATGGTATCTTCCGCTACACCGTTTGCTGAGACTTTCCTGGGAGTATTTCAGAATAGTGCACAGCATGCGCCATCCCTGCACAAATATTTGATCCTTCCTATTGTAGTATTTCTGATCCTTGGCGCATTTTGTAAGAAACAGGAAACAGAAAAAAATATTTACAAGGCAGCTGTGGTGAATTTCCTACTGCTGATCGGCATCGCTTTGTTTTATGCGATTTGCCATTCGGAGGCAATCGTGACACTAAAAAATAATGCCACCGGGTTCCTGCATTATTTCCAGATAGAACGGTTTTACTGGCTGTATCCGGCAGGCTGGTATCTGGAACTGGCGTTGTCGGCGGCGGTGCTGTGGAGAACTGTGATTCCCCATACACAGAGCCGGGCACTGGCAGGAAAACTGGCGGTGCTGTTTCTCTGCCTGTTGCCGACATTACAGTTGTTGAAGGTAAATTCCGGCATGTATCTGAATGTAAATCAGATCAATAACGGCTCCGGGATCACCGGCTACATCTCCTGGGAGAGCTGGTTTGCTGAGGATCTGATGCAGGAGATCGATGCGGCCATCGGCTGCGATAAAAGTACCTACCGTGTGGCGCATCTGGGCATCAGCCCGGCACCGGCACTGCTGCATGGATTTTATACCGTAGACGGATATTCCAATAATTATCCTCTGGAATATAAACACCGCTTCCGTCGGGTGATCGCAGCAGAACTGGAAAAAAACAATGAGGTAAGGGTCTACTTTGACCTTTGGGGCAATAGATGCTATCTGTTCAACAGCGTCACAGGCAATTATATGCGCCTGCAAAAGGGCAATTCATTGGTATATGAAGGCTTGGAATTTGATATGGATGCCCTGCGGGAACTTGGCTGTGAGTATCTTTTCTCCGGCTCTGAGATCGGCGATGCCGACCGTATGGGGCTTGATCTGGTGGGCTATTATCAGACGGAAAAATCTTACTGGGGCATCTGGGTATATGCGCTGTGAGTCCCCGACCATAGTCTGAACGCACGAAAAAACCGGTTTGGAAACGGAACAGAAGAAAGGATCAGGAAAAGATCGGAATGAAGATAAAAACATATGTCAGAGAACATAAGATATTGCTGCTGATCCTGTGCATAGCGGCAGCAGCGAGACTGACCGGTCTGGGCAGACATCCGGCGGGAGTGCTGCCGGACGAGGCTTACGGCGCCTATAATGCCTGGGCACTGATGACGGAAGGCATCGACAGCAGAGGGTACGGTTTCCCGGTCTATTTTGTAGCGTGGGGAAGCGGAATGAACGTTCTGTATTCCTATCTGGCCATTCCGTTTTTCTGGCTGTTTGGAGCCACCACCACGGTGTACCGGATTCCCCAGGCACTTTTTGGGATTCTGGGAGTATATGCCGCTTATGTTCTGGGAAGAGAATTATTGAATGAAAAATTCGGGCTGTTCTTTTCCTTTGCAATGGCGATCAATCCATGGAGTATTATGAACAACCGCTTTGCCCTGGAATCCAATCTGGCACCTTCGCTGTTTATCATTGCAGTGACATTACTGGTATTGGGCGTGAAAAAGAAAGCGGGGTATCTGCCCTTCGCAGCGCTTGTATTCGGCGCAACTTTGTACAGTTATGCACAAAGCTGGATCGTAATACCCATATTCCTGATTTTATTCCTGCTGGTTTATCGTAAGAGCATTCCCTTTGGAAAACACCTGTGGATCTCGGTGGGCATCCTGCTCTTGCTGGCATGGCCGCTGGTGTATTTTGTCGGGGTAAATCTGGGAATACTCCCGGAGATAAAGACGGCATTTTTCTCGATCCCCAGACTGCCCGGTTTCCGTGGGGAAGAATTGAGTGCGGGAAATATTTTCCGCAGCGTCAAGGACCTGTGCCGACTGGTTCTGACACAGTATGACGGTATCGATCATACATCATGCGGGCAGACCGGATCCTATTATTATTTTACGACCCCGTTTTTGATCCTTGGGATCCTTCTACAGCTGACAGAAATATTCCGTCATGGGAAAAAGGAAAAACAGCCCCTTGAATATGTGATGCTCCTCTGGCTGGTCAGTGCGGGGATCATGAGTGTGCTGAACAGCGCAGTGACGGTTATTCATGTGAATCTGATCCATATTCCCATTATATTTTACGGCGTATACGGAATGTGGAAGCTGGCGGACAAACTGAAATGTGCGGGGGTCGTGAAGGCGTGTCTTACGTTCTTTTTGTTTTCCTTCGGAGTTTTTTGCTATTATTATGCCACGAATGAAAGTAACCGTTTCTGGGGAGAAGAGGGCCGGCAGGCATTACAGGCCGCGAAAGAAAGAGACAATATCGTTACGGTGGTGGTTCCGGCGACTCTGAGTTACGGAAATGTTCTGTGGGAAGATAAGATCCCGGTGAGAGAGTTCATAGATACGGTGGTGTATTCCGGAAATCCGGCATGGGCGGCAACAGACACCTTTGCAAATTACCGTTACATACAGACGATGGAGGAAGTGACAGAGGACGGTGTCTACCTGACACTGGCCGGTTACGGCGAAGAACTGGAAGCCAAAGGCTACGAGATCATTGCGATCAATAAGCAATATTCACTGGCGGTGAGAGGAACGGCGCAGTAACAGAATGCTTAAAATGACACCGCCAAGGAAGAAACAGAAGATGATACAGCAGGCAGGGTAGTAGGAATAGCCGGTAATATACTGCGTGGCGCATAAAATTTTACCGGATTGCGGAGCATCGTTCACAGAAAAATCCTCAAAATCGGAATTGCTGAGATTGGGAGTGGCTGTGTAAGGAACAGAAAAGCTGTGACCGGAGGAGTCTGATGCATTTTCAATCAGGAGAGTATATCGGCCTTCGGAAGCGGCTTTTTCTTCGACGGAGAACGAGAAGAAAGAGGAAGAAGGCATTGCGATCAGAGGCAGCGGCTGTTCCATCACTGGAGTATCACCGTGAAGCACGGAGATGCGTATCAGGGTATCTTCTGCCTGTGCGGGGTCATAAGCAACGATCAGGGAAATATTTTTCAAAGTTCCTTCCGGAACGGAGAAATCCTGTGTCAGAACATCGCCGGGCGTAAGCGTTATGTACCGGGGAGCGGCGGAGTTTACCGAGGATGCTAAGATGACGGGAGTAATGCTTCGCAGACTGAAAAACAGTCCCCCGCAGACGGCGAGCAGCCAGATACCACACAATACTATAAGTTTCTGCTTTGAAATACGGGTGAAAAGTGACTTCATGATATCTGAACCTTTCTGTCGATGGAATAATATGAGTTCATTATAGCATAGCACCCTGTGAAAATCTTAATTTTTTTTAAGAAAAGGAATGTTTTTCGTGCGTATAAGGAAAATTATGTTACAATGATTAATATTTGAAACAGTATTACAGCGAAAACAGAGATGAAGCATGAAAGATAGAATTTATATATGTCACACTTACTATCATGTATATGTGACTTTTTTAAAAGAGTTAAAATTACGGGCAGAGGCAGATTCCGCAGAAAAGGAAAAAGCGGGGACTGCTACTTTAGTGTTGTCCAAAATGTCTAATAATTTCGAAAATCTGAAATCCAGGGTAGAGAGTACCGGATTATTTGAAGAGGTGCTGGAGTTCGATGAGAAGAGAGAGGATTACTTTCCGGAGCTTGCAAAGTATCGTCAGGATACCGGAAGCTTTCTGGGAAATCTGAAAAACCGGATCCGTTTTACGAGAGAATATGCAAAACTCGAAGCTCCTTTTGTACCGGTGGATCTGCGGCAGTACAGGGATATCTATGTCTATTGTGATTCGGATCCCATCGGTTACTATCTGAATCAGAACCATATCCGGTACCATGCGGTGGAGGACGGACTGAACTGTCTGAAGAATTTTGATGCGGCAAGATATGATAACCGCGGACATTTTAAGATCAAGGCCTTTTTATCCATGTATCTGAATCTGATCTTTGTACAGAATGGTTACGGGAAATACTGTATGGATATGGAAGTCAATGATATTTCCGCCATTCGATACCCGTGTCCGAGATATATCGAGGTGCCCAGAAAGCCTCTGGAAGATCGCCTGACGGAAGAGGACAAGCAGCTGATCCTGCAGGCATTTGTAAGAAACAAAGAGAAACTGGAACGCCAGATCGAAGAGAGCAATAAGGTGGGGGACAAGATACTGATCCTTACGGATCCTTTGTGCGAGCTGGATGTCAGAGAGAGGATCTTCCGGGACATCATCAAAATGTACGAAAAGGAAGGCACAATATTCCTGAAACCGCATCCAAGGGATGTGTTGGATTACCGGAAGCTTTTTGCGGAATATCCGCAGTTTGACGCTTCTATGCCCATGGAAATGCTGAATTTTTTCCCGGGGCTGAAGTTTAAAAAGGTTGTGACGGTATTTACAGAGGTGAAGGGACTTCCTTTTGCGGAGGAGGCAGTACGCCTCGGACCGGATTTCATGGATGCCTATGAGAATCCTCTGATCCACAGACAGAATGAACAGATATAAGTTTGGAGACGATCAATGTTACAGATAATCAAAAAATTACGGGTTTTGTTGGATAAAAAACAAAAAAGAACCATGGTGGGGCTGATCTTTCTCATGGTGATCAGTGCTTTTTTGCAGACTGCCGGTGTGGGAATGCTGGTGGAGGTCATGCAGATCGTCATTGACCCTGAGGCGGTAAAGCACAGCCGGGTGGCGGAAGCCTGCTATGAGATCATGGGAGTGGAGAGCTACCGGACGTTTTCCATCATTGTTATGGTGCTTCTGATCCTGGTATTTGTGGTGAAGAATCTGTTCACCTATTTCCAGCAGAAGCTGACATTATCCTTTGTCTATACGAATCAGTTCCGTACTTCCGAGCGTATGATGCGCAATTACCTGCGCCGCGGCTACGAATTTTATCTGAATGCGGATACAGCGGTGGTACAGCGCAGCATCACTTCGGACGTGAACAACATGTATGCCCTGATCCTGGCACTTTTGCAGCTGCTGTCCGATACGGTGGTCTCGGTGTTTGTGATCAGCTACTGCTTTATCTCCAGTGGTACCATGACCATTCTCATGGCGGTGGTATTGCTGCTTCTGATGTGGCTGATCAAGCGTGTATTGAAACCCATCATGTATAAAGCGGGTAAGGACAATCAGGATTATTACAGCAGTCTGTTCAAATGGATCTCACAGACGGTGCAGGGCATCAAGGAAGTGAAGATCGCCGGCAAGGAGCAGTACTTTGTATCGGAGTATCGTAAGTGCGGTAAAGGTTATGTGGACGCGGTACAGAGATACAGCCTGTACAATCAGGTGCCGAAGCTTTTGATCGAGACCGCCTGCGTGGCGACCATGGTGGGATATATGATCTTCCTGGTGGCAAGCGGTGTATCCACTGAAAATATGCTGACGGTATTCGGAACCTTGGCAGCTGCGGCACTGGTTCTGTTACCCTGTGTAAACCGTATTAACAACCAGATCAATTCTATTGCTTATTTTGAGCCCTTCTTCATGGGTGTCAGTGATAATCTGCAGGATGAGATCAACGGACAGAACATTGACATGTCTTTTGCCACGGACGAAGAGAAAAAACTGGAAGTAAAAGATACTATTGAGATGAAAGACATTACTTACGCATATCCGAACACCGAGCGTCTGATCTTCGATCATGCGGATCTGAAGATCCCGGTAGGTGCTTCGGTGGGTATCGTGGGTACTTCCGGTGCCGGCAAGAGTACGGTAGTGGATATCCTGCTGGGACTGTTAGAACCCAGCACCGGCCATATCTATGCGGACAGCGTGGATGTGAAGGAGTCCGGCAATTATCGGAAATGGCTGAAAAATATCGGTTATATTCCGCAGATGATCTTCATGCTGGATGATACGATCCGTAAAAATGTAGCCTTCGGAGTACCGGAGGATAAGATTGACGAAGACAGACTGTGGGAAGTATTGAAAGAAGCACAGCTGGATGAGTTTATAAAGACCTTGCCGGAAGGTCTGGAGACCGGCATCGGAGAGCGGGGTATCCGTCTCTCCGGAGGACAGAGACAGCGTATCGGTATCGCCAGAGCATTGTATAATGACCCGGAAGTATTGATCCTGGATGAAGCGACTTCCGCACTGGACAACGATACGGAAGCTGCAATCATGGAATCCATCAACAGGCTGCACGGTCGCAAGACACTGATCATCATTGCACACAGATTGCAGACCATTGAAAAATGTGACATTGTCTACCGGGTAGAAAACGGCAGGGTCGGAGTCGAACGGGGAACCGTGTAGACAGACCTGTCGGGGAACACCGGGATATTATGGCAAACGGGTGTAGGTATGGACAAAAAGCTGAGTATAATCGTACCCGTCTATAACATGGCGGCAGAGGGAAAACTGAATTACTGTCTGAACAGTCTCGTGGGACAGACCATCCGCGGAATGTATCCTTATGAGATTATTTGTGTGGATGATGCTTCCACCGATGAATCACTGGAAATCCTGCTGGACTATGAAAAGCGTTATCCGGAACTGATTCGTGTGATTCCGAATCCCGTGAACTTACGACAGGGCGGAGCCAAGAATGAAGGACTGAAGGCGGCGCAGGGAGAATGGATCGGTTTCATTGACAGCGATGACTGGGTATCTCCGGACTATTATGAGAAACTGCTACAGAAGGCGGAGGAGACCGGCGCGGATCTGGTGGGCTGCGATTACAGCCTGGTGGATCGTCATACCTTTGAGGTCGGCAGGGTCATTGTCAACAATACACCGGACCAGACAGGGGAACTGACGAAGGAAAAACACGAAAAGCTGTTTATGCGTCCGGGCAGTATGGTATTAAAGATATATAAGCACAGTGTGATCCGGGAGAACCACCTGGATTTTCCGGAACATATTTTTTATGAAGATAATTGTGCAGGCCCCTTGTGGAGCCTGTACTTTCGACATTTTGAGAGAGTGGAGGAACCGCTGTATTATTATTATCAGCATGAGGTATCCACTGTGCATCATATCACGGAGGAAAAATGCCGTGACCGCATGAAAGCGGCGGAACTGTTGTATACGGAATGCAGGGACAGAGGGTTCCTTACGGAATACCGGGAGCAGATCGAATACCGCTTTACGGAGCTGTATTATGCAATCACTTTATTCTCCTATCTGTCCGGAGTGAAGAAGCCGAAGCTTATCTTTGTGAAGGAATTGCGGCAGGGTACGGAAAAATATTTTCCGGATTTTGATAAGAATAAATACTATCTGCAATATACAGGACCTGAGGAACAGAAGCTGATCGCCATGCAGAGGAAGAGTGATCTGCAGTTTTTTGTATATTACAGGTTACGACAGTTTGTATGGAATTTACGGGCTTCCCGTTAGCGGGTCATAAGAAAGGTATGGTATAGAAATGAGCAGCAGATTGGCAATTATCACCGCCAGGGGAGGCAGCAAGCGTATCCCCAAAAAGAATATCAGAGAATTTTGCGGGAAACCGATTCTGGCATATTCCATAGAAGCAGCGCTGGAAAGCGGGCTGTTTGATCATGTCATGGTATCTACGGATTCGGAAGAGATCGCCGAGATCGCAAAAAAATACGGCGCAGAAGTACCGTTTTTCCGAAGTGAGGCGACGTCGGGAGACTTTGCCACCACCAATGATGTGCTGGCGGAAGTACTGGCAGAGTATGAAAAACGGGGAATGCATTTTGAGGTGGCATGCTGTATTTATCCCACAGCCCCCTTTGTAACGGCGGAAAAATTAAGGACGGCAGCAGAACAGCTTGAGGCAAGCGATGCGGATACTCTGATCCCGGTGGTGAGCTTTTCTTATCCGCCCCAGCGTGCTATGGTAGTAGAGCAGGAACGGCTGGTATTTAAGTATCCGGAATATCTGGACAGCAGATCTCAGGATCTGCAGCCCCATTATCATGATGTCGGGCAGTTTTATGTATTCCGCACAGAGCGCTTTGCCGTAAATAAAAAGCTGATGGTGGGAGATATCCTGCCCTTTATCGTATCGGAACTGGAAGTGCAGGATATTGATAATCTCACGGACTGGAAGATCGCAGAGATGAAATACCGTCTGATGACGGAAGCAAAATGATCCCGGAGGAATCTGAGACTATGGCAGCAGGAAAACTGGCAGTACTGTCCAATGTAAATATGAATATGGTGATCCGCATGCTGCAGAAACAGGCGCAGGTGTATGAGACGGAAGGTTACGGAAACGAACTGGGAGTATTGTTGAATCCCGCTTCGTCCTACCATGAGTTTCAGCCGGATATTACGTTTCTGATCATGGATCTGGCAGAACTGCTGGAACATGACTATACCCTGAAAACGGCAGAAGAAAAGATCGCCGGCTGGTTCGGCACCTTAGACGGTGTGCTGACAGACAGCGGTGTCTATTATGTATCCGATGTCTGTCTGTGGGCCGTGGAACTTGCGGTGCTGGCCGATCCGGAACGCAGGCTCCGGCTGGAAAGTCTGTGGAGCACCGAACTGGGGAAACTCAGAGAACGACATGCAAATGTAAGAATATTCCCTTACCGCAGTATCATAGAGCAGTTGGGAGAGGAAAAGGCTTTTTCGCCCAAGATGTGGTATATGGGAAAGGTGCTGCTGGGGATGGAGGCCCAGACACTGTTGGCGGATAGGATTTTATATCATGCAGAACTGGAATATCGTACACCCAAAAAGGTACTGGTACTGGATCTGGACAATACGTTGTGGGGAGGATTGGCAGGAGAAGCGGAGCATACGCCTGTGCTGCTGTCTGAGGATCACAGCGGACTGGCTTATAAAAATCTGCAGCGTGTGTTGAAGCTTATGCAGAGTCAGGGCGTTTTACTGGCCGTTGCTTCGAAAAACAACGAGGCGGATGCCATGGAGATCCTGGAACATCATCCGCATATGGTGCTGCGCCCCGGGGATTTTGTGGCATATAAGATCAACTGGGACCCGAAGCCGGACAATATCCGTAAGATGGCGGAAGAGCTGAACCTGGGGACAAATTCTTTTGTCTTTTTTGATGACAGTGATGCGGAACGGGAAATGGTACGGCAGATGCTGCCGGAAGTGACGGTGCCTGATTTTCCGGCAAGACCTGAGGATCTGCCAGCCTGTATGGCGGAAATTTACCGCAAGTACTTTGCAAGAGCGGTGGTGACTGCGGAGGATCTGGAGAAAACGGCACAGTATCATGCCAATGCCGACAGGAAAGCACTGGAAGGACAGGCGGCAAGCTTTGAAGATTATCTGAAAAAGCTGGAGATCTGTCTGATCCCGGTAGATCCCGGAGAACATCTGGACCGGCTGACCCAGCTTCTGAATAAGACCAATCAGTTCAATCTGACGACACACAGATACAGCAGGGAACAGCTGCAGCAGATCACAGAAGATGCAGAGAAAACGGTATTTTTATATCAGGTGACGGATATTTTCGGAGATAACGGTATTGTGGCGGCAGCCATCGTGGACAGGAACGGAGAACTGCCGGAGATCACAGATTTCGTCATGAGCTGCCGTGTCATGGGCAGGAATATAGAAAATGCAGTGATCGACAGAATCGAAAAACAGATGCAGGAGGAAGGGTTTCCCGGAATCCGCGGAAGATTCGTGCCGACGGCTAAAAATAAACCGGTGGAAACACTGTATGACAGACTGGGATACCGGGAGACCGGTACGACACCGGAGGGCGGAAAATGCTATGAGATACGCTGGCAGGAGAAGCCCGGGAGAGTCTATTACCTGAAAGAAACCTTATACGATTGAAAGGGAGAGGCAGAGAAAATAGCTGCTGAGGCCCGGACAATGGAAAACAGGAAAAGAAAATGAGGATAATCATATGAAAGAGAAAATCATCAAACTGATTGAGGAAATATTAAAGGTTCCGGCAGGAACCATCACAGAGGATACCATGATCGAGGATGTGGAGCAGTGGGATTCCCTGGCACACGTTATGATCATCGGACAGCTGGAGGAAGAACTCGGTGTGAGTATTCCACTGGAGGAAGCTATTGAACTGAAAGGTATGAAGGAACTTTTGGAGAAGGCGGGCTGCGAATGAGTGTTACACTACGAAAAGTGACGGAGGGGGATCTGGAACAGATCATGTGGTGGCGCATGGATCCGGACATTACCCGTTATATGAATACGGACCCGAAGCTGACACCGGAGGGACAGAGAAAATGGTTTGCCAAAGTACAGCAGGATCCGGATGTCAGCTACTGGATCATTGAGATCGGAGGAATCCCGGCCGGTGTCATCAATTACACCGGACTTACGAACCCTGCGGGGGATCTGGGATGGGCATATTATGTAGGTGAGAAGAAGCTGCGCAGTATCCAGACGGCACTGGCACTGGAGATGAGCATGTACGACCATGCATTTCTGGATCTTGGGAAAAATGCGGTGTACAGTGATGTGTTCACTCTGAATCAGGGTGTGATCGGGCTGCATAAGATCTGCGGCTGTGAGGTCGTGGAAGAGAAAAAAGCACATGTGGTAAAAAACGGAATCCCTTATGATGTTACTTTCATGAGGATGACGGCGGAGCATTGGAAAGAGATCCGTGACAGCAAGAAATATGAACATATTGTATTCCCGTAAGAGCAGTGTTCCTGCACGGAATAAAAGCAGAACAGCTGCCGTCGGCGGAATACCCCGGGCAGCAGGATAGAAAGGTACGGTTAACAGTTTATGAACAAAGAAATCATGATCGGAAATCATAAAATCAGTGAGGATTCTCCTACTTTTGTAATCGCCGAGATGTCAGCCAATCATCTGATGGACTTCGACAGGGCAGTGGCAATCATGCAGGCTGCGAAGGACGCCGGCGCGGATGCAATCAAGATACAGACTTATACCCCGGATACCATTACTCTGGATTGTGACGATCCCTGCTTCCAGATCACACAGGGAACCATCTGGGATGGAACCACACTGCATAAATTGTATGAGACAGCCTATACTCCCTGGGAGTGGCAGCCGAAACTGAAAAAGATCGCGGAGGAAATGGGGCTGATCTTCTTCTCTTCCCCTTTTGATCTGACTGCCGTGGATTTCCTGGAGGAAATGGATGTGCCGGTATACAAGGTGGCATCCTTTGAAATCAATGATATTCCTTTTATCCGTAAGATTGCCCGTACCGGTAAACCGATCATTATGTCTACGGGAATTGCGTACCTGGCAGACATTGAGCTGGCACTGCGCACATGTAAAGAGGAAGGCAACGAAAATGTCATTCTGCTGAAATGCACTTCTGCGTATCCGGCACCTTATGAGGATATCAACCTGAAGACGATCCCGTCCATGAAGGAGGTCTTTGACTGTGTGACCGGTCTGTCCGATCACACGATGGGATGTGCTGTGGCGGGAGCCGGTGTGGCACTCGGTGCGAAAGTGATCGAGAAGCATCTGACCCTGCGCAGGGCGGACGGCGGCGCGGATGCGGCATTTTCCATGGAGCCGGAAGAGTTTAAGGAGATGGTGGATCATATCCGTATGATCGAGAAGGCTGTCGGCAAGGTGACTTATGATTTGACACCAAAGCAGAAGAAGAGCAGAGAGCATTCCCGTTCCCTGTTCGTGGCACAGGATATGAAGGCGGGAGATGTCTTTACGCCGGAAAATTTAAGATCCGTCCGACCTTCCTGCGGACTGCATACAAAATATTATGAGGAATTATTGGGCAAACGTATCACCAGAGACGCAAAACTGGGAACTCCCATGAGCTGGGATCTGGTGGACAATTCAGAATCATAAATTGACAGACCGGGAGGATGTATGTATTTTTTTCGGGCGGACGGCAGTGCCGTTACCGGAGCGGGGCATCTGATGCGCTGTCTTACGGTGGCACAGGAATTACAAAAAATAATAGAGCATCCGGAGGATGTCTGCTTCCTGTGTGCGGAAGAAGCTTCTGCGGAACTGTTGCAGAGCAGACAGCAGACTGTGAGAGTGCTGGGGACGGATCCCGCTGACCTGGAGGGAGAGCTGCCGGTGCTGGAAAGAGTGATAGACACTGATGACAATGTCTTTCTGGTAGACAGCTACCGGGTGACGGATACTTACCTGCAGGCATTGCAGCGGTTCGGAAAGGTATTCCTGCTGGATGATATGCAGCAGCACAGATTCCCTGTGGACGGTGTGATCAATTATAACCTGTTTGCTTCTGCGGAGAAGTACCGGGAGATATACGGCAGTGGGATCCCGCAATATCTGGGAGCCTCCTATGTCCCGGTGCGGCAGCAGTTCTGTGAGGCTGCCATACAGTATGCTGTGGCAGATGCGGTAACGGATGTATTGATCACTACCGGCGGCGGGGACCGGGACAATATTGCCGGAGAGATTCTCAGAGAGCTGTGCGAACACAGCCTGAAAGGCTGTCAGGTCAGATATCATCTGGTGGTGGGCAGGTTTAACCCCAACAGGGAAAAACTGGAACAATATGCTTCGGAACACGAAGGAGTATTCTTACACTGTGATGTACAGAATATGGCAGCACTTATGTCAACGAGCCAGCTGGCAGTAACGGCAGGCGGAACCACGATTTATGAACTGGCGGTGCTGGGAATCCCCTTTGTATGTTTCTCCTATGCAGAGAATCAGGAGAGACTGACAGAATGGATCAAAGACCGGCAAGTCGCCGGATATGCGGGGGCATGGCATCATGAGCCGGAGCAGACGAAAAGAAAAATAGGTGAATGGTGTCTGCAGGCATATGAAAGTAAGGATTTAAGAAAGCGTTGCTATGAAACGGAGAGAACTCTGGTCGATGGTCGGGGGGCTGCGCGGATCGCAAGGCTTTTGGTGATGGCAGGAAAGTAAAGCATGAAGAAAAACGGGAGCATGAAAGGAAAAACCGTATATGGCATTGTGGCAGCAGCTCTTTTTGCGGTGCTGTCAGTATTGTTTTTCCCGGGGGACCGTGAGTATCTGCGGATCCCTTATGATGTGGTGTTTTTGGGAGACAGTGTCTACGGTCTGTGCAGGGACGAGACCTCTATTGCGGCCAAGGTGCAGGACAAGACAGGTATGAAGTGCTATAATGGAGGACTGGGGGGAACCGTTCTGGGAAGAGGCGATGCGCAGAGAAGACTCGGGTATACCAAGGACTCTGTCTCGGCGGCCGGGCTGGCACGCTCCTTTGCGGTGAAGGATTTCGGAGTGCAGAAAACGGTGCATGTCAGGGAACCGGCGACGGATTATTTTGAAGATACGCTGGGAGATCTCGCACAGATTGATTTTGATCAGGTGAAGATTTTATTTATCGGTTCCGGACTGAATGATTACCATGCCGGTAATCCGGTCGAGTCTACGGATAATCTCTATGATGAATACACATACTGCGGTGCCATCCGCAGCATCGTGAAGGAATTGCGGGATGCCTATCCGGACCTGCGTATTATTTTTATTACTCCACCGTATACCTGGTATACCGCACCGGATGTGATGTTATCTTGTGAAGAGTATGATCTGGGTGGTGGTGTGCTGGAAGATTATGTCAATGCGGAAATCGGGATCTGTAAGGCATTGGACGTAGAAGTAATAGACATTTATCATGATTTTTATCCGCATGATACCTGGGAGGATCTGTATCTCTATACAGATGACGGACTGCATCCCAATGAGGCCGGCAGAGAGAAGATCGCACAGACGATTGCGGATTATCTGGAAGAACATGCGATTTCGGGTAAGTAGGCGGATGAATTAAGACTGCCGGCCAGTTGTGACAGACACAAAAAGGAGTGACGGACAGATGAAGACCCCATGGGAAGTTTTTCAGGAGAGCAGAACAAAGATCAATAACACATGGAAGACAGCGTTTGCCTCAGCATTTTTACTGGGACTGCTCATTCATCTGCCGGTGATGCTTTCGGATATTCCAAATCACGACGGCCTGAACAGTATGTATTTTGACCAGAATATGATCACTTCCGGACGATGGTTTTTGTCGGCTGCCTGTGGTCTGTCCTCTTACTTTACGATCCCGTGGGTCATCGGTCTGATCGGACTGGTGTGGTTATCCCTGACAGCGGTGGTATTGACGGAAATGCTGGAACTGACAGATCCTCTTGTAATCACTGCGGTGAGCGGACTTCTGGTCGTTTTCCCGGCACTGGCGTCTACTTTTGCTTATGTGTTTACCATGGACGGTTATATGCTGGGTCTGTTCCTTGCGATCCTGGCAGTGCTTCTGACTAAAAAATACCGGAAGGGCTGGTTGTACGGTGCGGTCAGCCTGGCCTTTAGTATGGGAATCTATCAGGCATATCTGCCTTTTGCCATTTTATTATGTGTCTATCTTATTCTGATCTTTTTTATGGAAGAGAAGGGATGGAAGAAAAAAGCGGGTTATGTGCTGCGTTATCTCGGTATGGGCGCCTGCGGCGGCGTGCTGTATTATGTGATCCTGCAGATCCTTTTGAAGCTGCAGGGAAAAGTACTGGATACCTATCAGGGAATCAATTCCATGGAACAGGGGGGCACAGGAACCGGACTGCTTACAACGATCAGGGGAATGTACCTTGATTTTCTTGCATTTACGGTGCACGGTAATGTGCTGGTGAATAATATTTTTTCCTTTGCTGCCTGTGCTGTGTTGGTGCTGCTTACGGCATATCTGTTGTTTAGAAGCATGGTACAAAGAAAATGGTGGAAGAATCCGGCATTTTTCGCTATAATAATTCTGTCAGCCGTGGGACTTCCGCTGTTGACAAATGTGTTTCTTTTGATTTCACCGAATCTGACGTATCATTTGCTGATGCGGTATCAGTGGGTGCTGTATCTGATCCTGATGCTTGCGTTTACAGACAGATTCGCGGTACAGGAAGGGAAAATGGATATCGGTATTCAGTGGGCAGCGCTGCTGGCGGCGGTAATACTGATATTTAATTACGGCGTATCGGATAATATCGGATATTCCAATCTGGAAAAGAAATACGAGAAGACTTATGCTTACTGTGTACGGCTGCTGGACCGGATCGAGCAGACCGACGGGTATTATCAGGGGATTCCGATTGCCCTGGTGGGAGTGATCGGATATGATGAATTCCCGACGACGGATATAACCGGAAAAGTGACGGACGGCATGATTGGTTTAAGCGGAGATTATCTGATCTACAAAGGGGCGGATTATCAGTCTTTTATGCAGAATTATCTGGGGGCAACCCTGAATTTTCTGGATCCGGACACTGTGGGTGAGATTTACATGACACAGGAATATATCGATATGGATACATTTCCGGGTGCCGATTCTACCAAAGTAGTCGATGGAATTCTCTATGTCAAGACCGAGAATTGCGGAAGGGATTAATAATGGCTTTATTATCAATTGTTTTACCGGCCTATAATGAAGAGCAAAATATAGCCAATACTGCAAAAGTATTGGGAGACCTGCTGGAGCAGCACAAGATCGATTATGAACTGGTCTTTATCAGTGACGGTTCCAAGGATGGTACCTTTGCCAGAATACAAGAAGAGGCAGCAAAGAATCCAAGGATCAGAGGGGCTGAATTCTCCCGGAATTTCGGAAAGGAAGCCGGTATTTTTGCCGGACTGGAGCTGACTACGGGAGACGCTGTGATCGTGATGGATTGTGATCTGCAGCATCCCCCTGAGGTCATCCCGCAGATGTGGGAAAAATGGAAACAGGGTGCCGAGATCGTCGAAGGCATTAAGGCGGACAGAGGAAAAGAAAGTCTGGGATATAAGCTGTCTGCCGGATTGTTTTATAAAATCATGAGCAAGCTGATCAAGATGGACATGAACGCTTCTTCGGACTTTAAATTATTGGACAGAAAAGTAGTACAGGTGCTCCTGGAACTGCCGGAGCGCAATACCTTTTTCCGGGCGCTGACCTTCTGGGCCGGATTTAGGACGGAAACCGTGGAATATGAAGTACAGGAGCGCAAATACGGACAGAGCAAGTGGTCTTTCTGGAGCCTGATGAAGTATGCCATTACCAATGCGACATCCTTCAGCACCCTGCCGTTACAGCTGGTGACGATCATGGGAGCGGTGTCGATTCTTTTCAGCGTGATCCTGGCGATTCAGACCCTGGTAAGATATCTGATGGGAACCGCAGTAGAAGGGTTTACCACGGTGATCTTGCTGATCCTGATCATCGGAGGCTTCATTATGCTGAGCCTGGGCGTCATCGGGCATTATATTGCGAGAATTTATGAGGAAGTAAAAGGACGACCGAAGTATATTATCAGTCATGTGACGGAAAATGTACCGGGAACTGCGATAGGAAGCTGGAAACGGGAACATAAATAATGATGTGTAATCAGAATGGAGAGCAATATGATAGATATTAAATTTAATGTACCCCCTTATGTGGATAAAGCGGCAGATTATATTCAGGAATGTGTAAAAAATCAGAAAATCTGCGGAGACGGCGCATACACCAGAAAATGTAATGAGTGGATCGAGAAGAGAACCGGAACGGGAAAATGTCTTCTGACGACCTCATGTACCCATGCCACGGAACTGGCAGCTCTTCTGTGTGATATTCAGCCGGGAGACGAAGTGATCATGCCTTCTTATACCTTTGTATCCACGGCGGATGCATTTGTGCTTCGCGGAGCGGTTCCCGTATTTGTGGATATCCGTCCGGATACGATGAATATCGATGAAACACTGATCGAGGATGCTATTACAGAGAAGACCAGAGCCATTGTGCCGGTACATTATGCCGGAGTGGCCTGCGAGATGGATACGATCATGGATATTGCCCAAAGGCATAATCTGAAGGTGGTAGAAGATGCTGCGCAGGGAATCATGGCTACTTATAAAGGAAAAGCCCTGGGTACTATCGGAGATTTCGGCGCTTACAGCTTTCATGAGACCAAGAACTACAGCATGGGAGAAGGCGGAGCGCTTCTCATCCGCGATCAGAAGGATGTGGAAGAGGCTGAGATCATCCGTGAAAAGGGAACCAACCGCAGCAAATTTTTCCGGGGACAGATTGACAAGTATACCTGGGTAAACTACGGTTCTTCTTATCTGCCCAGTGATATGAATGCCGCTTATCTGTATGCACAGCTGGAAGTGGCAGATGAGATCAACGAAGCGAGACTTGCCTGCTGGAATCGTTATTATGAGCAGTTAAAGCCGTTGCAGGAGGCAGGCAGAATTGATCTGCCCACAGTTCCCGAAGGCTGTGTCCACAATGCCCATATGTTCTATATCAAGGCAAGAGATCTGGAGCAGAGGACGAGATTCATCAGTTATATGAAAGAAAACGGAGTGCTTACGGTATTCCATTATATTCCGTTGCATTCAGCTCCCGCTGGACAGCGTTTCGGCCGTTTCCACGGGGAGGATAAATACACGACCAGAGAGAGCGAGCGTCTGGCAAGACTGCCGATGTACTATGGACTGACGTTGGATCAGGTAGATTTCATCTGCGGACTGATCAAAGAATTTTTCGAATTAGAGGAGCAATAGGAAGATGCAGAAGGCATGCAGAGTGCTTGTGCAGGTCGCAGGCAGGTTTCTGTTCATAGGTATCTCGGTGCAGATCCTTCTGGGAATCTGCTGGGGAGTCAGGGCTTTTGGACTTTTTCCGGAGTTTGGCGACAGCTATCTGTGGCTGAAAGCAGCAGATACCCTTGTGTGTGACGATTACATGGGGATAGGGTATCCTCTTTTTCTGGTGCTTGCAAAAGGGATAGAATCCATAAGTTCTATCCCTTATACTTTTTTTGTATATCTGATACAGCTGGCTGTTGCTTTTTACAGTAGTGTACGGTTCTTACGAAGCTTTGGCATCATCAGGAAGAAATGGATGTTTATCTGGGGGAGTTTCGGAATGCTGACGTATCCCATGGCAATGCAGTGTCACCTGGCGGTCCTGCCTAATTCTATCGGATTTTCCTGTATGCTGCTGGAACTGGCAGCAATCATCAGGATCCTGAAAAGCGGAAGTCGTTCTGCGGCAGAGCAGGAGGGAGAACATCCGCTATATGCTTTTACGGAAGCCATTGTCTGGTGGGTGGCCGGTACGGTTTTTGTGGCAGAAAATCTTTACCTGGGACTGGTCCCGCTGATCGTATTGTGGATCCTGCACCTGATACAGATCAGACAGCTTGGAAAGCAGAGAATACTGAAGGAACTGGCGGTGCTGTTCGTTATGGGAGGAATCCTGTTTGCAGTAGTGCCGGCCTGGCAGACACCCGGCAGTTACGGGAAGGCAGAGAATACCGTAAGTGCTGCAATGATGCGCAGATTCAGCTGGACCCATATGCGGGAAGGAAAGGAATACGATGCTCTGCCGGAGGAACTTCGGGAATATTTATCCCTGGATGACTTCAGGAGCGCCGGATATTATCCCGGAACCATGCAAAGCGGTATTCAGAAAACATGGGAAGAGACTGTCGGAAAACAGGAAGCGCAAAAAATGTTTTGGACATGTGCGGTTTTTAACCTGAAGACCTATGCATCCGACAATATCCACCAGATCGTATGGGATTGTGCCGGCTATACACTGCCGCCGGTGCTGTTACAGATGCTGTTGGATGGAAGAGGGTATGAATCTTTCTCCGGAAGAAACGTGGATATCATGATGACGGGAGCCCTGAAACTGACGAATATTCTGTTAAAATACAGCAGCTGGTGGTACCTGATGGGAATCCCTGCGATGTTTCTGATTGTGATCGGAAGAAGGATCATTGCGGTAACAACCGGAGAAAAGAAGAATAACACAGGAAAATCGGCCGGTGGAAAAATCCTTCTTGTCTGCATTGTGACTTCCGGCTGCATGATCCTGTGGTACGCCATGCAGGATGCGGGATGCCTGGATTATAAAAACGGACTTCTGCCGGGAAGCCTGTGGCTGGTGGGAATGATCCTCAGCATGGGATCTCTGCCGGCAGCAGACGGGATGGGGCAGGAATAGGTCTTATGTTGTGAGATGGGAATACAAAAGGAAATATTGTTATGCGCAAGATGCGGAAGGGAGGAACCGTGACAGAGAAAAAAACAGAAAAAAAGACAAAAAAAATGTCGGGACAAACGATATGGTTCCTGCTGGGAGTCCTGGGCGTGCTCACCATGGGGATTCCGTATCTGATCCTGGGTGAAGATTCTGTTTTTGTATATCATGATCAGCTGGACGGCGAAGTGATCGCTTACCTGCTGCAGGCAAGACACTTGTGGGATGGCAGCAATCTGCCGGAATTTATGAACGGAGCGGCGAAAACGGCACTTACCATGCCGGCGCCGGCCTGCGTGATCCTGTATCGGCTGCTGCCGGCGCAGGTTGCCCTGGGACTCATGCAGGTACTGGGGAGTCTTATAGGATATGTGGGAATGTTTCTCTTACTGCGGTGGGCAGGAGAGCGCTCGGAGGTCCTGCAGCGCAGAAGCAGTGCAGCCGGTTTTCTCATCATGCTTGTATCGGGACTGTATGGGTATCTTCCCTTTTTACCGGTCTACGGATTATCCCAATACGGATTGCCGCTGCTATTATATTGTGTTCTCCGTCTGGGAGAAAATGGGAGAGCAAAGAGATCATATGCAATGGCATATGTTTATGTTGGCGTGTTTGGCTTAAATTCCTCGCTGGTGCTGGCCGGATTTGCCGTATTGGGAATCTGGGCGGTATGGGAAGTGGTCGCATTGCTCCAAAGAAGAGTCAGCATGAGGCAGATGACAGCCTGGCTGCTTCTGTTAGTGGTATATCTGGCAGAGAACGGTACGCTGCTTGGAGAACTTCTGGGCAACGGAGCCGGAACTGTCTCCCATAAATCGGAATATGTCCTGAATGCGGCCGGTTTTTTGAATCAGTTTTGGACCAATCTGACACAGGGGGGACAGCACAGTGTGGACTATCACAGATGGATCCCGGCAGTGATATTGCCGGCGACTGTGGCAGCCTGGCTGGCTTACCGGAGAAATGGGAAAACTGTGACAAAATCATATGGAAGATGCGGTAAAGCCTTGGTGATATCCTGCGGCTGTATTCTGATTTTTGCAGCGGTGGCTGCACTGTGGGACAGTGCGGCGGGTGTCGGGATCCGTTCCGGACTGGGAGCACTGAAAGGCTTTCAGGGGAACAGGATCCTGTGGCTGAGCCCGTGTCTGTGGTATCTGGCTGTGGGCTGTGGCCTGCTGATATTGTTGGAGTGTCTGCCGGGGAAGCTTGAAACGGGAATGATGATCGTGGCGCTGGGAGCAGTGCTTTTGACAGCCGGACAGGTACTGATGGAGAGCAATCTGAAGCCCAATGTACAGAAACTGATAAACCGCGATTATGCGGCAATGAGCTTCCGCGATTATTACGCTATCGGTGTGCTGGATCAGGTACAGCAGTATATCCGCGAGAACTATGGTGAGGAGCCGGAGGAATACCGGGTGGTAAGCCTGGGGATCGATCCTGCGGCTGCATTGTATCATGGATTTTATTGTCTGGACGGTTATTCCAACAACTATGACCTGAATTATAAGCACCGTTTTCGCAGGATCATTGCTCCGGAGCTTAATAAGAGCGAATATCTTGCGGACAATTTTGATCACTGGGGAAACCGCTGCTATCTGTTCAGTGCGGAATGCCCGGGGTATTATACCATTGAAAAGGGCGGATTTTATTTTCAGAATTACGAGATCGACACGAAGAGTCTGGCAGAGCTGGGAGGACGGTATCTTCTGTCCGCAGCTTATATTGATCACAGCGAGGATACGGGACTTGAACTTCTGCGGCAGGATGCCTTTGAGACGGAGGACAGCTATTACCGCATTTATCTGTATCGTGTGATGGGAAATTAACGTAAAACCGCGACTGCGATGCAGTGGCGTGGAGGACTGGTATGGAAAAACAGACCGGATGGAATCAGTGGAAGAAAATATTGCCGGGGCTTCTGGCGGTGCTGCTTTGTCTGCTGCTGATGGGAATCGGCATCAGCCGGAAGGAAGGCTATCATATGGACGAGCTTTTGAGCTACGAACTGGCTAATGCCAGGTACAATCCATGGATCGTGCCTACCCAGCCGGTGGGGAGACTGGCAAAGTTTGTAAACGAAGAGATCCAGGGTGACACTTTTGCCGAAACCGTGGGAAATCTGAAAAATACTATCACAGATGTGCTGAAAAACCGAGGAAACAGCAAACTGCTTTCTTACAAAGCGGATGTATATGAGGAACCGGTCTGGATCACGGACAGGCAGTTCAGGGATTATGTTACTGTGGACGGAAGCGATGCGTTTGATTATCTATCGGTTTATTTTAATGTAAAAGACGATAATCATCCGCCGGTACATTTTATGCTGCTGCATACTGTGAGTTCTGTTTTCCGGAGAACACTTTCACCGCTTTTAGGCTGTTCCGTTAATATGATCTGTCTGGGAATCACATTATGGCTTCTGCTGCGGCTGGGCAGACAGCTGGCGGATGTATTTTCTCCGGGAACTGACGGGAAATTGCTGGGGATCATGGCTGTACTTTTATATGGTATGAGTACGGGAGCACTGGCAACGGTGCTGCTGATCCGTATGTATGGTCTGTTGTCGTGCCTGTGTGTGGCTCTTCTTTCCATTCATGTGGAAAAATGGAAAAACAATGGATTCGGACGGAAGAATAAGGGGCTGATTGCTGTCACGGTATTAGGTTTTCTGACCCAGTATTTTTTCCTGTTTTATTGTCTGCTTCTCGCGGCGGTCATGACAGCGGTACTTTTGCTGAGCCATAGGAAAAAGGAATTGTGGATCTATATCAGATCCATGGTGATCTCTGCGGTGATCGGTCTGGTGCTGTTTCCGTTTGCTGTTGCGGATGTATTTTCCAGCAGCAGAGGTACGGAGGCGCTGGGAAATCTGGCATCCGGATTACAGGGATACGGAGAGAGAATTCTGACGTTCGGAAAGATATTGGCGGAGCGGACGGTGGGCGTACCGCTGTTTGCAGGGGGCTGTGCTGCCGGAGTGGTGCTGCTTGTCATATATCTGATATCTGCTTTTCGCAGACGGAAGATGCGTACCCGGGGAGAACAGGTATCTGCCGGGGAAGAGTCCGGAAACCGCAAGGGAGAGGCAACGGTGATCCTGACGATTCCGGTACTGGGATATTTCCTTCTGGCTTCCCGGATGTCACCGTATCTGGTGGATCGTTATATTATGCCGATCTTTCCGTTTATTTCATTGCTGCTGGCCATATTGTTATACCGGTTTTGGAAAAAAATATCCGACATATCCGGCTGGCGGAAAAGAAATGTGGCATTATGCATGATCACTGCTATTCTGCTGGTACAGGGAGTGCGGCTGATGCACTATGACGGCGAATATCTTTACAAGGGTTACAGACAGCAGGTGCAGCTGGCTGAGGAATATGCCTCGCTTCCCTGTATTTGTGTATATGCCGGAGTGGGATATTACGAGAACCTGCCGGAGTTCATGTATTATAATAAGACGCTTCTGCTGACGGAGAAGGAACTGGAAGAGCGCAGGGATACAGAATCGTTGCAGGAACTGGACCGGGTAGTGGTATTGATCAAACCCGGTGTGGATGAAGAAGCTGTATTGAATAAAGTGCAGGAAAAGTACGGATTTTCGCTGGAAGATACTTTGCTTTCCGAAGGAGTGCACGGTGATGATATTTATCTGTTTGCTAAAGAATAATGCAGGGATCCGTAAGTGCTCCGGCAGGATCTGATCGCGGCTTTTCAGAGCAACATTCGCAAATTTGTGAAAATTGCCTTGGCTTTGAACAACTACAAATAAACTAAGAAAGTATAGAGAGTAAAAAATGATTGCAGTTCGTATAGTATGGCTTGTTTTGCTGCTGACGGTAATACCGGCATGGATTGGAAATTGTTTCATAAGTGTGGATAAGAACCGAAAAAATGTTATATTTATGTGGATAAGCGGGCAGATGCTTCTCTGGGCCGGATTTCAGATCATTTGTGTACCGATGATTCTTCTGGGACAGAGTTTTCCTATGACGTCGACGGCTTTTACCGTATACGGACTGGCATGGCTGATTCTGGCTACGGTATGGTACCTGTGCAAAAACAGGGGAAAGAGACCGGCTATGGTGTCGGCAAGACCGGCCCGCAGGACGATCGTACTCTGGGCAGTATTTTTTGCATTGCTGCTGCTACAGCTGATTCTGGCGGTGGTTATGGTCTACAATGATGGAGATGATGCGTATTATGTAGCACTTTCGGCGGCAACGGAGGAATCCGGAGAAATGTACCGGAAGCTTCCGTATACCGGACTGACAACGAAGCTGGATATACGTCATGGGTTAGCGCCGTTCCCGATCTGGATCGCCTGGCTTACAAGGATGACCGGACTTCCGGCAGTGGTGATAGCGAAAACATTATTGCCCCTTGCACTGATCTCTATGACATATGGCGTTTTTTATCTGATCGGCAGCCGGATCCTGTGGACGGGCGGAGAAGGAAACAGATGGGCACTTCCTGTATTTTTGATTATCACGGAAGTACTGGTGATGTTTGGCGATTATTCCTTTAATACGGTGGAAAATTTTATGATCGCGCGGAGCAGACAGGGAAAGGCAGCATTGGGAAGTATACTGATCCCCATGATCTTTTTCCTGTTACTTACACTGATGCACAGACTGCAGGAACGTCAACGGATTTCCCCGGCGTTCTGGCTGCTTCTGGGAGCGGTTATGGTATCCTGTTGTCTGGCCAGCACTATGGGAGCTTTGCTTGCATGTATGCTGGTAGGGACAGCCGGGATATGTGGGGCAGTCGGCTATAAGAATTGGAAGATGTTGCTGCCGTTGTGTGCCTGTTGTATTCCCTGTGTAATCTATGCGGGAATTTATCTGGTTTTAGGGTAATGATTTTTATAAGGCAAATATGGTCTGCGTTAGACTTTTGTATTATATAACGGTGTGGAGGAAGGTCTTAAATGACGAGTGGCGACGAGGAAACAATGATTCTTCCGTATTACGCACCGGTGTAAAGGAGAGTCTGCAGATTACTGAAAGGCATGAGGATTAAGATGGAAGCTTTGAGATTGTTTCAGGAATATATGGGTACAGGGCTGCTTATGATCTGGTTTCTGGTGAGTCTGCTGTATCTGTGGCTTACAGAGAAGAGAAAACATATCCGGATCATGTTTCTCTGGGTGCCGTTGCTATTACTGTTGATCTTTTTTAACCCATTTGTGTCTCACCTGGTATCCAGTCTGGCGGACGGGGAGATTTATTATCGTATTCTGTGGCTTCTGCCTGTGACACCTGTGATTGCTTACGGTACGGTTACGTTTTGTGGAAAACTATCGGGTTATCAGAGATATGTGGGGATATCTGCTGCAATTATTGTATTTATGGTATCCGGCAGCCTGGTTTACCGGAATCCTTATTTTCAAAAGGCGGAGAATGTCTATCATGTGCCACAGAGTGTGGTTGACATCTGTGATGCCATTGAGGTGCCCGGACGTGAGGTCATGGCGGCATTCCCCGGAGAACTTCTGCAGTATGTGCGGCAGTATTCACCGGTAGTATGCATGCCCTACGGACGGGATATTGTCGTCAGCAGATGGACAGTACAGAATGAACTCTACGACCTTATGGAGCAGGAAACAATAGATGCCAAAGAACTGGCAGAAGAGGCCAGAAGACAGCAATGCGTATACATCATCCTTGCGGAAGACAAAAAGCTGGTGGGGAAGATGGAAAACCGGGAATTTGAGGAATTCGGAAGAATGGATGGGTATGTGATATACAAAGATACAACCGTGGATCTGTATTATTTCATGAAATAACTTGAAAGTTAGTCAATGATCATTGGCTAACATACTGGCTAGCCATCCGTAGCCCCGGCTGCATATAAGAAACGCTGACATCGTTTTCACTCGGAAACAGAGCGCAGCGGCACGTAAGCGAGGAAAGTACCCTCGCAATGCGTCCAAGGGACGCTATGGTGCCGGCGTCTGTTTACGGTCAGCTTATTCTTATATGCAACCGGGGCTACTGGTTTACGAAAGACTTTAGAACCTCAGA
>CAKRRU010000003.1 GCA_934394515.1 uncultured Acetatifactor sp. | reverse complement strand
TGTACTACCATAATAATTTACCTCCTTGTATTACTGCCCAATTCCTTTTGCGGCAGTGTGCGTATCTGTATTGTTATTGAGAAATCCTTTTCTCCCAGATACTTGTTGTTAGTTTTTATAGTAACCGGAGTAGGAGCTTCCCTGTCGGGCCCTGACAGAGCCGCTCTTCCTCCGGTTATTACCATATGAAATTATTTGTCCGCATTTCCCTTTGTGATGATCACGTTGGATTTTTTGCGGTACTTCTCCGGATGCTCTTCTTCCGCATAATATTTGGGAAGCTTGGCTCTCTCTTCCGGATCTGTGATCCGGTTTTCTAATACCGTGCTTCGCACGATGTTTACCTCTTTCGGTGCATCGATCATGATACGGAGATGGTTCTTGGTACCTCCTAAGAATACGATTTTGATATTGTCATTAATCATCAGGTATTCTTCCGGACTAACGGTCAGACGCAGCATATTTTCAACCTCCTTGTTTTCTTCAGCCTTCCTTGCCTGCTGTTTCTCACTGATGCAACATTCTGTTATGGAATGTTGCATTTTTCTATCATCATATTTCTTTTAAGGAGGTTACCTATGAGCACAACACAACCTATTCGCAACGAGCAATTACTCCAGAGATTCAAAGATTATTACCGTACAGAGGCTCCTAATCAGCGCAACTACACACTGATCCGCATCGGTCTCAACACAGCTCTCCGCATCAGCGATATTCTTCATTTCACTTGGAATGATGTCTATTGCAGCAGGCAGCATTGTTTCCGCACGCATATTTTGATCACGGAAAAAAAGACCGGTAAGGAAAACCGCATTTTCATCAATAAAGAATTAAAGAAAGTTCTTGCAGAATACCAAAAAACGCAGTCCCGAACCGCACCGGAGGACTATCTGTTCCCCAGCCCCCGCATAGATGGTCAGCCTCTTTCGAGGTATCAGGCTTATCGCATCGTCCGCAAGGCTGCGGAAGAGGTCGGACTCGACGATGTTGTAAGATGTCATTCCTTGCGGAAGACTTTTGGCTACCATGCATGGAAGATGGGAACACCCCCGGCGTTGCTGATGGAAATCTACAATCATTCTTCTTTTCAGGTAACAAAACATTATCTGGGAATCGAGCAGGATGATAAAGATGCCGTATTCAAGAAAGTACAGCTTTAAGAAATATATTATTCGAAAAACGCAAAATTAAACGCTCGAAAAATATAAAACCGTATTGTATAAAGGCTATAAAGAAGCTCAAAATTTTTTTCTGAACCCCTAAAGTTTTTCTTCCGGCTGCCGAAATATGTATTGCAAGGCAAGAAAAAATGCAACATTCCATAACAGAATGTTGCATTTTCTATTTTAATCATTTTATTTCTGTGGTATTCTATAAAGGACTGCATTTCTCTTTTTTCGACAAATATTTACATCATGTTACAGTCAGAATCAGGAGTACGAATGAAGAATTTTATCTGTGAAATGTTTTATAAGCAGCGTGCGGAGTTCGAGCAGGGCAATGTCTCCCGAAGCAGGGAATATCCTCTGCCTGGGGATGTAACGCTGTCAGAAGATATTTTTTATGATGAGAAGCATATTCCCGAGCATCGTCTGGATGTCTACCGGCCGAAGGGAAAGGAGCAGGATGTCCTTCCCGTGATCATCAACTTCCACGGTGGCGGCCTTCTCATGGGCAATAAGGAATTCAACCGCCCTTTCTGTGCTACCCTCTGTGAAGCCGGGTATGTCGTGTTCAGTGTAGAATATCGTCTGGTGCCGGATTGCCTTTTTTATGATCAGTTGGCGGATCTGCATCTGGCGCTTGACTATATCAAAGAGCATCTGGCGGAATACGGCGGTGACCTCTCTCAGGTGTATGCCTGCGGCGACAGCGGCGGTGCCTGCCTGTTGACCTATGGTGCGGCCATGCAGAAAAACAAGACTTTGGCAAAAGCAGCCGGTATCACACCTTCGAATCTGCCGATCCGGGCTTTGGGCCTGATCAGCGGAATGTTCTACACGAACCGCTTTGATGAGATTGGAATTTTTCTTCCCAGATACCTTTACGGTAAACGTTATAAAAAGAGCTCCTATGCCCCATATATTTCACCGGAGCATAAGGACATCGTGGAAAGTCTCCCACCGAGCCTTCTGATCACCAGTGAGAATGATAATTTACAGAAGTATACACTGGATTTTGAGAAAGCTTTGGCAAGACATCAAATGCCTCATAAGCTGATCAACTTCCCGAAGGATCCCCGGCTGACCCACGCATTCAGCGTTTTTTACCCGGACCTTCCGGAAAGTAAAGAAGTTATCCACGAACTCATCCACTTTTTTAAACATACCGAAGATGCTTGCGAAGGAGGAAATGTGCAATGACATATGATGAAAATGTCTTTAAAGAAAAGGCCAATCGCAGAGCCCGTAAAATCTGGATCGTTTTTGCGGTTTTGTTGAGCGCCAACTATGGTTCCGATGCCGCGGGCGGATTATATCCCACCACTTCCTATATCATTTTCCTGATATTGTGCTGGCTGCCGCTGCTCTTTGGCGAGATCCTGCTGCGCACAAAAGGATGGGCTACCGAATTGTACCGACATGACCTGGTCATCGGTTACGGCATTTTTTATACCTTTGTCATCTGTACCACCGCATCTCCGATCGCTTTCACTTATATTCTGCCGGTGACAAGCCTGCTGGTACTGTATAAGAACCAGAAATTTATGATCAACTGTGGCATTGCCAATTCAGCGATTATTATCGGTGCTGCCGTTTACCGTTATATGCTGGGCTTTAACAGTGCTACCGATATGAAAAATTATCAGCTGCAATTGTCCTGTATTATCCTCTGCTACATCTGCTACGTAATGTCCATCCGTCACCTGAATGAATCCGATGGTGCCATGACCGACAGTATTAAGGCAGATCTTCACAGAGTCGTAACCACCGTAGAGCAGGTCAAGACTTCCAGTAATATCATTCTGGATGGCATCACCGTTGTCAGAGAACTGGCATCCGAGAATAAACACGGTTCCGATATCGTCATGCTGGGCATGAACGAATTGACCGATAATAATAGCATGCTGCAGGATCGAACCACTTCTTCCACACAGATGACTTCCGATATCCGTGCGCAGGTAGAAAACGTGGTTGCACTGATCAGCGAAATGGTAACCCTGGTAGAGAAGACCGAATCTCATTCCAGCGTCAGTGCTAAGGATCTGAAGAGTCTGGTAAACACCGCTACGACAATGTCAGAGCTTTCCACAGAACTGGAAATTGTCCTGAAAGACTTTCAGCGTGAATTCGATATGGTAAAACAGGAGACCGGCACGATCGAAAAGATCACAAACCAGACAAACCTGTTGGCACTGAACGCTTCCATCGAGGCTGCCAGAGCCGGAGAAGCCGGTAAGGGCTTCGCAGTGGTTGCAGACCAGATCCGTACTTTAAGTACCGAGACCCATGCTTCCTCGGGACAGATCCGTGAAGCACTCTCCCGTCTGGATGCTACTTCCGCCAAGATGACCGCCTCGATTGGGGAAACACTGAAGCTGATCCAGATCACTCTGGAAAAGGTAACGCAGACCGGTGACAATGTAAATCAGATTGCTACCGATTCCGCACAGCTTGGCAACCATATCCAGGTCGTTGATAACGCGATCAAGGAAGTGGAAAATTCCAATACCCAGCTGGTATCCAATATGGAGCAAGTATCCAACATCGTGGAGACCATCACCGGATGTATCGCGCACTCCAGTCAGACCAGTGAACGTATGCTCAGTAAATATCAGGAAACCTCTGATAATATCAACACGATAGAAGATGTCATGGAGAACATGATGTGCGATCTGGGTATCGGCGGATTCATGGGAATCGAAGATATTCAGCCCGGTATGAAGATCGGACTGCAATTGACGGAACAGGGTGATACCGAATATCTCGGTGAACTGGTTCAACAGATTCCTGAAGGTCTGATGGTATCCTGTCAGAAGAAACTGGTATTAAAAGATACGGCTCCCTGCAGACTGCAGATCATCGCAGGAAATATTCTGTATTGTTGGGACAAGGCAACAGTTACTCCGGATCCTGCAGACGGCGAGCATACCTTTAAGATTACGATTACGACCAGACCCCGGATCAACAATCGTCGAAAATACCCTCGTATGGACATCAATAATGTATGTACCATTAAGTTCAAGAATTCTGATAAAGAATACTCCGCTACCATGGATAATATCAGTGCCAACGGTTTCGCTTTCCTGGCTACGGACAAGATTTTCTCCCAGAGCAAAGATGCCGAGATCATTGTCACCATTCAGGATTTCGCACTGCCAAATCATAACGAACTGGAAGGACGCATCATCCGCTGCTCCGACGACAATGGTCTGTACATCGTAGGCTGCCAGATGCCGGAAGATAACTTCTATATTCTGGAATATGTAGAGAATAACCTAAATAAATAGAATGCCTGTTCAAAACCTAGGTACAAAAATGCTCATTCAGATTTACTTGAATGAGCATTTTTAATGGTGTTGTTCTTTACGGTTTCAATAGACGGGCGATCAGGCCTTCAACCTCCTGAAGCTGTTCTTTTGTGCTCTCCTTATGGCTTTCCTTGCGGTATTTGGACGGGGACATGCCTTTCATGGCATGGAATGCCTTGGTGAACACCAATGCGTCACTGTAGCCGCAGGATAACGCAATACTCTCAATAGGATAATTGGTCGATTCCAACAGTTCTCTCGCTTTCGTGATTCGAAACGTTGTCAAAAACTGCTGCGGTGACATTCCCAGATAATTCTGAAACAGTGTATATAAATAGCTGCGATTGATACATACATATTCTGCCACATCTGTGACCTTGATAGGGTTACAGTAGTTGCTCTGGATAAAAGAAACAGCTTTTTTCACATACTGGTTGCCTTTATCTTCTTCCTCTCTCGCCACGACACCGGCGCTGTCAGCGATCACTGACAGGAACACTCCCAGCAGCCCGTTTCTGCGCAGATCATCCGCGATTCCGAACGTATTATGCTCCATCATATCCCGCACAATAGAATACAATTCCTCGGATTTATCACAGGAAAAAATCGGATGTCTGTCGGAAAGTCCCATGCTGTGCAGGTATTCTTCCGCACGGCTTCCGGCAAATCCCACCCACAGATAACTCCACGGGTCTTTGGCATCTGCCTGATAAAAAGCCAGTTCATTAGGCTGGATCAGGAATCCGTATCCGGCTTCCAGCTGATATTCCTTGTCATGAAAACGGAAATGCCCTTTACCGCTTAGAACATAATGAATCAGATAATGTGGTTTCGATGCCGGTCCAAAGCTATGCAGCGGTTCTGTCCGGGAGCATCCGCAGCAATTCACATACAGGCTTCCCGTTTTGTCATTAATAAAGTCCAGCTTAAATGCTTTTTCCATGGCAGTTCCTTTCCTCTATTCTTCATGCGCACATGTCGCTATCCACACATTTGTCTCATCATCCGGAAGTTATCAACATCTCCCATCAGTCAATTCACCATGATCCCACCATTTTCATCAAATTCCACACCGAAGGGCTTGCTGTATTCATTCATACGCTGTAGGATTCTATCTTTATCCTCGCCCGTTGCCGGTGTAGGTCGGAAATCGTTCCTCGTTTTTACAGAGCTTACCAGGCAGGGGATGATCCGGGCATTCTGATCTTCTTTCTTTTGTCCGTCTTCAAAGGTAAACGTCTGTTGGAAGATCATAGTGTCCTTATCCTCAGGATTCCGGTTGGCTCCGAAGCAGAAATTCGCCAGGCTGTAAATAATATATCTGCCCTTATACTCCTCGATCCCCTGGAGGACATGCGGATGATGTCCGATGACCAGATCCGCACCCCAGTCGATGCATTTTCTGCCCAGTACCTGTTGATAGTTCTCAGGGACTGTATCTTTTTCAATGCCCCAGTGGCAACACACCAGAATCAGATCCGCATTCTGTTCCCGCAGTGCTTCCATATTATCCTGGATCAGCTTTTCTACCTGCGCACCCCATTCTACTTCATTTACAGCAATAATACCTATCTTCAGGTTGCGCTCTCCGCCGTGTGCCGCCGCACTGTCCGAAACCTCATATACTCCTGTCGTTTTATCATAAGCATAGACGATCCCTTCCTGCTCCAAGGCAGCGATCGTATCCCGGCTTCCCTGTTCTCCATAGTCCAGGCGGTGATTGTTGGCAAAGCTGACTGCCTCGATATCCCCTAATGTCAGCAGGTGCGCATACGCCGGATCCCCTTTGATGCAATAGGTCTGGTTCTCCCGCATCTGATCGGAATTCGTAAGCGGTCCCTCCAGATTCACAATGGTCATATCATCTGAGCCAAAAATATCCCGCACATTTTCAAAAAAATAACCCTCATCCTCTGCCTGATCGTATGCCTGACGGAAGGATGAACCATAGTCCTGTTCCTGATGCGTTCCCAGTGTCACATCTCCGGCTGCAGAGATCGTGATCGTATAACTGTCACCCGTCAAATCCCCCGGGGATGCGCTTTCTTCACCGGCTGCCACCCCGGAAGTCTCTGAAGTCCGGTCTTCCTGTGCCCCGGCATGATAACCTCCAATGGGCTGCGCCAGCTCTTCCCTTCCCGGAATGTAGATCTGCTGTGTCAGGTCATCACCACATCCGCCAAGCATGATCACAGCCGCCGCACAGATCAGTGCCGCAAACCTCTTTTTTCTATGCCCCATAAGCAGCTCCCCTCTGTTTTGCGACAATACTTTCCTGATGTCGTCTCATCATTCTGCCGTTGTACCGTCTCCGTACAGATTTTCCTTCAGGAATTTTTTATTGGCTTCAAAATCCACTTCCAATACCGCCATCTCACGGATGGTCGCATCCTTATAAGTGCCTTCCAGCGGAATGCTGTTCTGGATAATATCGTAGGTCACGGCCTTCGGTGCCATAAGGCCTAACTGATAACACTCCGTCTGGGTCAGATTCGTAGTCAGATTCGGCATCAGACCATCGATCAGTCCCTTCGAATTGGTCAGCATTCCCTGAGGCAGCTTGTGGATCACCGCAGTCAGTACTTTTCTCTGACGCTCGGTTCTGCCGAAATCCGTACCGATATAACGGTTTCTGCAATATGCCAGCGCCT
This sequence comes from uncultured Acetatifactor sp., assembly GCA_934394515.1. GTDB lineage: Bacteria > Bacillota > Clostridia > Lachnospirales > Lachnospiraceae > Acetatifactor. The sequence goes on along the minus strand of CAKRRU010000003.1, from coordinate 40,844 downwards.
GGGGACCGTTCAGATGCACCATACCTCCGGAGGTATCTTCAAAGTAGTCTGTTCCTTCCGGTCTCCCCAGCAGAATATTATATTCTACCAGATAACCGTTAACGTACTCTACTTCCTTGCCGGTCAGTTCCAGGTCCACCCCGCCGACAGCGTCTACGAGGTTGGCAAACGCTTCAAAATTCACCAGTACATAACGGCTGACATGAATGTCAAAATTCTGTTCAATGGTCTCCATAAGCAGTTCTGCTCCGCCGTAGGAATATGCCGCATTCAGACGATTTCCCTTATGTCCCGGAATGTCCACATACATATCACGAAGCAGGGAAGTCATGTAGATCTTCTTAGTCTTGTTGCTGATGGACAACAGGATCATGGCATCGGATCTGCCGTCTTCCCCGTTTTCGCGGGAATCATTACCGATCAGCAGGATATTCGTCACACCGTCTTCTTTCATGGGAGAAGAAGCTACCGCGTCAACCTTCTCATAAGTCATCTTTCCGTAAACCTTGCCTACCAGCACATACAATCCAGCTGCCAGGAATGCGATGATCAGCACTACAGCGATCAGAAAACGCTTGAATCCTGATTTTTTCTTTTTTCTGCTCTTAACTGCTTTTTTATTGTTCTTTTGTTTCTTCTTATCTGCTTTCGTGTCTGTCTCCTCACGTCTGTCGGCTCTCCTGCCGGAACGTTTTCTGTCATTATATTCTTCGTAGTCTTCCTCGTAATCCTCATATTCATCCGCATAGTCTTCCCGTCTGCTGCGGCTGCGATTACCGCTATTTCGGCTTTCTGCATCTCGGCGCGCCGCCTCCCTGCGGGCCGCCTGACGCTTACGGTATACGGGATCATCCCAGTCCTCGGCATAATCTTCCCGGGATCTTGATCTTCTGTCGGATCCGATCACATCCGGTTCCTCCTCATCCTCATCATCTTCCCTCATATCATACATCTGCGGAGCGGGATGTTTCTCTGTCTGACGTTCCGCTCCGCGGATCCCGTCATTTGCCGTCGGGCGTCCTGCGCTGCGACGGGTTCCGGATACCTGCATATCCTGCATCTCCTGCTGTAAAAAGGCCTCCAGACCTCTTTGTATATCTTCCATCTCGCGGATGGAGTCTCTTTCCTTATCGCTCATCCTGTACCTCATTTCCACGTACCTGATTTTGCACGTTTTATTACTGTTTATCTTCTAGGATAATACCACACTCTTCTGTATTCGTCACGGCAGAAATCCTTAATTTTTGTTTAAATGTTATCCGGAGTTTCTTAAGAGATGTCCTATATAGCAATAGAAAAAGACTATCTGCGGCAGCCACACGATTTTCTTTCGTATGCCTTCCACAGATAGTCTCTGCATTTTTGTTGACTTATGTCTGCCCTATTTATGAGCAATTCTTGCGTCTATGTAATTTTTCAGAGCTTCCACAGTCTCATCTACACCCAGCTTGCTGCTGTTGACAGACAGATCGTAATTACGGGAATCTCCCCATTTTACCTTACAATGACTGTTATGGTAAGATTTTCTGCGGCGGTCCTTCTCGATCATACGCTCCTCCGCATGACGGGCATCCAGTTCATAGATCCGCATGACACGTTCAATCTTGGCCTCTCTGTCTCCCAATACAAATATGGAGATCAGATTCGGATTATCCTTCAGCACGATCTCGGAACAACGTCCTACGATCACAAAGGACTCTCCGGCTTCCGCTTTTTTCTTGATATAATCGAACTGCATCCTGGCTACATTGTCTGCCGGAGAGCTGTTCATCCCCATTACACTGCGGTACAGGAATTTGTTACGTCTCCTTTCGTCAAACTCTGCCAGTTCCTGGCTGCTCACATTCATGCTTGCAGCCACCTCGTCTAACAGGTTGTGATCGTACATGGGCAATTTGTAATACTCTGCCAGCTTCTGTGCGATCTCGTGTCCGCCGCTGCCGTACTCACGGCTGACGGAGATAATCAATTGTTCACTCATGGGTCTGCCCTCCTTACAATCTTACAGGTATCTCGCATAGATCATTAACATGGAGATGCCTACTACTATTATAGTCGCGGGAGCCATAACTTTGCAATATTTTCCCCACTTGATCATATGACCTGCTTTTGCTGCGGTAGCAATACCCACAACATTGGCAGATGCTCCGATAGGAGTAGCACTTCCGCCGATATCGGTACCCATAGCCAGCGCCCATGCCAGAATCGACAGCTCCACGCCCTGGGTCGCTGACAGACTGCTGATGATAGGAATCATGGTTGCCGCAAAAGGAATATTATCCACAAATGCACTGGCAATCGCAGAGATCCACAGGATAATTGCGATCATTAACATCAGATTACCGTTGCTGATGTCTCCGATAAAGTTCGCCATCACCTTCAGGATGCCGGTCTGCTCCAGACCACCGACTACCATGAACAATCCGACGAAAAACAATAACGTCTTATAATCGATCTGTTTGATCAGTTTCAGTGCGTCCTTGCCGGCTGCGATCAGTGTTACGATAGAGATGAATACGCCGATGCAGGATACTGTCAGTCCGGTCTGTGCGTGGGTTACCAACAATACTACAGCACACAGGAAAATGATGGTGCTGATCACGAATCCCTTCTTATCGGTGATTGCTTCGGAAGGATCCGGATACGTCTGGTTGCTGCCTGCCGCAGCGGCCTCGCTGGCACGCAGTTCCTTATGAAATACCAGATAAAAATACGCTACTACCACGATCAGGGATACACCCGCGATCACACCGGTATTAGTCAGGAAATCCGTGAAGGAATATCCGAGGGAAGTACCGATAATGATGTTAGGGGGATCTCCGCACATGGTAGCGGATCCGCCCAGATTTGCGCAGAACACTTCTGCCAGAATCATCGGTACCGGATTAAACTTCAATAATTGTGACAATTCGATCGTTACGGCTGCCAGGAACAGAATTACGGTAATGCTGTCAATGAACATTGCCAGAATACCGGACAATACCATAAAGGTCACGAACAGCGGCACTACCTTATACTTGACCATCTTGGCAAGGCGCATGCAGAGCCACCGGAAAAATCCCACTCTCGCCATTCCCTCTACCATGATCATCATTCCCGCTACAAATACGATCGTCTCCCAGTTGATTCCGCTGGAAGCCTCCGCGGACTGTCCCGCCGTATACCAGAAATGACTTGTAAAAAAGCTGCCTAAATTCAGTGTCTCCAACACTGCGCTCATACTGTGCATTCCCAGTCCGAATACCAGTATCAGTGTCAGCAGACCGCAGCCCAGTGTGATAATGTGTCTCTCCCATACTTCCAGAACGATCAGAACAAACATCGCCAGAAATATGACTACTGCAAGTATCTGTGCTACCACTTTTCCTGCCTCCTCGTATGTTTTCGATTTTATAAGTGTTCTTAGCCTGCTATTTCCTTTATTTTTCTCATATTTTCTGAAAATAAAGTAAATTCTGCACCTCCAGGCATCAAAACGCTCAAGATTTGATTCTATCTGAAATATCGACATAAGTCAATTCTTCTTTCCGCTTCTATGCATAAATATTCCGTTAAGGTTTTTATTTTCTATTGCAAAAAAGACCCACAGTTTCTACCGTGAGCCTTTCTCATTGCTTTAAGCTATTGCTTGTTTCCTTATTTCTTTGTTTTATTCATTTCGGAAGCTTTCAATGTCATTCTTCCCCACGAAGCGTAAGAACATCCTGTGCATCTCTATACCGCTCTCTCCGAAATACAACTTCATATATACCTCACCGGCCTGCCGGATTGCCAGCGTCACGGCATGCTCCACAACTTTTCCTTCCGTTCCGCTGATCGTTACCGTCTGCTGCAAGGTATTGTTCAGGAATACGGAAATCGGAAGCTGTGCCAGAGGTCCCATGACAGAGCTCATCTGAAATACCAGTTCATAGCGTCCCTTTTGGGGGAAATGCAGCTGATATACGGCACCGGTTCCCTTTTTCGTAGAAAGCTCTTCGATCGGCAGTGCGATCTCTACACCAAGCTTCTGCTCCGGCATCTCCATGCGCGCCAACACACGTCCACTGTCCCCGGCACCTTCCGTGCTTACCGGACTGTGAAGTTCTACACATTCTTCCGGCTCTCTGCCAAGCAGTCTCTCCATTGCCACAGATCTGAGCAGGAATTTACAGATATTTGTCACATTCCTTTGAAGCTGTGCCCTGGTCAGTCTGCCGTCTGCCAGACCTTCCGCTGTATTGTCCCCTGCGGAATTGGCCGCTGCATTTGCCACTACCATGTAGATGTCGTTCTGTGCACGCACCATGGGGATTGTCTGATTTCCAGAAGCCGGACCGCCTTCTTCATTGACCTTCGCCCACCAGTCAGTCATCACAATGCCCTGATATCCCCATTCCTTACGCAGAATCGTGGTTAAGAGGTCATAATTGCCCGCCGTCCACAGACCGTTCACCGGACCGTAAGTAGACATAATGCTGTAAGCTCCGCCCTGTTTCACAGCGATCTCAAAGCCTTTCAGGTAAATCTCCCGAACAGCTCTCTCGGAAACGATGGCATTGCTGTCATGTCTCTTGAACTCCTGGTTATTACATGCAAAATGTTTGATTGTACCGGTGACACCGTATTTTGCCATGCCTTTGAGCTGGGCGGATGCCATGGTACCGGTAAGGTACGGATCCTCGGAAAAATACTCAAAATTACGTCCGTTCAAAGGATTTCTGTGAATGTTGATGCCGGGGCCTAAGAGTGTATCGATCTTGTTCTTCCGAAGTTCCATGCCTTCCATCTCATACAACTCTTCCACCAGTTCCGGGTCAAAGGTGCAGGCTAACAGCGTACCGTTGGGAAGCGCATATGCCATCGTTCCACAGTCCATACGGATACCGGACGGGCCATCCGAACAGCAGGCTATGGGAATTCCGAATTTCTCCAGAGATTTTGTCACTCCACCGAAAGCTGCTGCCGTACCGGGCGTAACTTTCGGAGAACACATACCTTCTCCTCTGGTCATACAGATCAGGTCTTCGTCTGACAGCTGTGTCAGGAACTGTTCCAATGTGATTTTACCGTCCTTTACATCCGAAAGTTTCCATCCCTGATCTCCCACGTATTCGCTCTCTGTCGGTCTCTCCCGTAAGATGCGTTCTGCCAGATCTATGGTCCGCAGAGGAACCTTCTCCCAGTTCACAGCCGCATGCCCGGATTCTTCAAAAAAGTACGGTTTCATGCGCTTGAATGTCTGCACCGGTGCCAACGCTTCCGTAACTGTCTGCGTCACCTGAAGCTCTGCTAATGTAACCTTACCAATCTCTTTTGCACTTCGTACATCTGTGCCAACATAGAAAAAATAGTCTCCGGCTTCCAACACGTAGCAGGATTTATGTCCTGTGACACCACTGTCATCATACGAAGCAAGTTCTGTCAGATCCGCTTTCAGGATCAATTCTTCTGTCTCTCCGGGCTTCAGTGTTTCTGTCTTGGCATACGCTGCCAGCTGACGCAACGGTTTGCCTAATTTTCCCTGCGGTACTTCCAGATACAGCTGCATCGTCTCTCTGCCGGGCACACATCCCACATTCGTCACCTTGACAATTGCCGTCACCTGCGTTCCCTGCACTGCAAGATCAAAACTTTCTGTCTGGAAGTTGGTATAGGACAATCCAAATCCGAAAGGATATTTTACTTTATCTTTTGCAAAAGTCTCAAAATAACGATAGCCCACATAAATATCTTCTGCATAGAAATTCTCCACGGGATCACCGAAGTTCTCCGTAGAAGGATAGTCCGCAATATCTTCTGCAATGGTATCGCTGAGTTTACCGCTTGGGTTCACCTTGCCGGTCAGGATATCCGCACAGGCTCTGCCGCCCTCCTGACCGCCCTGCCACACATACAGCACTGCCTGCGGCTGATACCGGTCTACCCACTTCATATCCATAATGTTGCCGACATTCAGCACCACAATCGTCCGGTCGAACGCATTGCACACATTCCGAAGGATCTCTTCCTCTGCATTTGTCAGCAGATAGCTTCCCTCTGTGGCACTGTTATCTTTGTCCTCTCCGGCGGTACGGCCAATGATTACGATTGCCAGATCCGAGTTTTCCGCTGCCTGCTTCGCTGTTTCTTCGGTAACAGGCATCTCTTCCTGGTTCCAGGGCTCCATGGCCCAGCCTTCTCCCACATCAAAAGGATGCTCCTTCAGCCATTCTCTGTACTGTGTCTCCAGCGTTTCGTTTACCTGTACCGTTCCGTCTTCTTTCAGGCTGTCCGTAATATTCGTCACATACGGTGCATTCACCATACCGCCGGAGCCGGTGCCGCTCTTATAATACTTGAACTGTGTTCTGCCGAAGATAGATACTCTCTGCCCCTTCTGCAAAGGCAATGCAGCATCCTCATTACGAAGCAGTACACTTCCTTCCGCTGCTACACGCCTTGCCAGGCTGGCGTACTTTTGATAATCTAATGTGTATTTCATATGCCTGTATACTCCTTTCCTGTCCTATATTTTCCGTCCTATGTCTTATTTCCATGGAACTTCTGTCTCAGCAAATGCAGCTGTTTCCATTCCTATTGTTTCGATCGTTTAGCTGCTCATCAGCGCTCTTCAATAATATCACTGATGATCTTCTTTGATCCTGACATGCCAGAAGTCATAAATTTCCGTAAGTTGCGGAACGGTATCTGAGCAATGCTTTAGCGGAAATATTTCCTCTCCCCGGATCAACGCTAACATAGTCGTTTCCGACGAATTGCCCTATTTGTTTATCATAGCATTAAATTTGGAAGACATCTATAAAATTTTTATAACTATTCAAGTTCCCTTCCTAGTCATCAAAGTAAATCCGGTCTTTGATCTGTCCGTTTTCATCAAAGGCATTTCCGTTGAGCGCAGCGCTCTCTTCCGTCAAATTTTCTTCAGACACTTCTGTCATTTCAACGGTAACTGCCTCCTCCGGTATGATGGGAGACGGTAATTCTTCTGTTGCCCCGGCCTGCTCTATAGCCTGACCATGGACAATAATGCCAGCGAAGAAGCACTGCTCTCCATGGCAAAGCAGATCTACACGCCCGTGCAAGGTGACTGAGATCAGTATTTCCGCCTGGTATCACCGGGGCTTTCTCCGTAGACATTATGATAAGTTCTGGAAAAATGCACTGCGGAAGCGAATCCGGTCTTCTGCGCGATTTCTCCGATCGTCAGCGTGGATTCCATTAACAGCTTCCTCGCCCTGGTCAGTCTGACATTGATCAGGTACTCCAGCACGGTAACGCCGGTCACTTCCCGGAACAGACGGCAAAAATAATATTTACTTAAGTGGATCTGCGAGGCAATGGTCTCCAGATCCATTTTTTCCGCATAGTGGGCATTCATGTAGGAAATTGCATCCAGGATCTCCTGTCTGGGGGATGTAGTATCTCCGGCTGCGACAAGCTGTGCCGGTTTCTGCATGGGATAATAATCCCTGCACAACAATAACAGTTCCAGACAATAGTTCTTCTTTAATTTCTCGGCAACCGCATCCCGCCTTGGATAATATTTTTGCATTTTTTCCAAAACGTTTACAATTTCCCCGGTTTGCTCCGATGTCAGATGCAGGATCTCATTCTCCCAGACCTCCAGAAAACGTTGTTTTTCTGAAAGCTTCAGCAGTTCCTCCAGATAATCCGGTGTAAAATTCAACACATATCTGGCATAAAATTCGGAAGACAGGCTCTGCATATAGTGCGTCTGGTATGGTTTGATCAGAATAATGTCTCCGGGCGTCAGCACATGACAAATTCCATCCAGGAAAAGATACCGGGTTCCCTTTACCACGAAAAAGAGTTCATAAGCATCATGGTAATGGATCGAATGCATATCATTCTTTTTTGATGTCTCTACATATTCCAAAAACAGGTCTTTATACGGATCGTATATTGTACGGAACATTTTTTCTCCTTCTAATTTGACTCATAATTCTATGCTTCGGTCATTCTCTTCTTCCATTTTGGCAAGATTTCTTATATTCTATCTCAATATAGCAAGATATGTTAAACATTATTTTGTTTTGACGATTATAATGTAATTATATAATAAATCTTGTGATTTTACTATGAAATTCGACACTTGCCTTTTGCTCAATACAGGGAACAAACTTTATAGGGGCAATCAAGTTCAGTCGACGCAGAAATGATTACTGCAACATATACAAACAGAGAGGAGAAAACACTATGTTACAACGACCTTTAGACTACGCAAAAGCATCTATGGACACTATGATGCGCAAATGGGATGCACCGAAGCTTCCGCCCGAAGGAAGATTTCATTATCATCAGGGTGTATTCCTGTCCGGAATGTATAAAAGCTATGAATTATGCAAGGAGGAAAAATATTTCGAATACATCAAGCGCTGGGTAGATGCGGTGATTACCGAAGATGGTGTGATCAAGCAGGCAGATATGGGGCAGTTTGATGACATGCAGCCCGGCATCCTGTTATATCCTCTCTATCATCGCACGCACGATGCCAAGTATAAGAAGGTATTAGACGCTCTGATGGCAGCAATCGACTGTTATCCCAAGACTCCCGAGGGCGGCTATTTCCATAAAGCAGATCTGCCGGAGGAAATGTGGCTGGACGGTCTCTACATGGAAGGTCCTTTACGTGCCCAGTATGGTGCGGAATTCGGACATCCCGAGTATTTTGATGAAATCATTTTCCAGGCACTGACGATGCAGAAGCATACCCGTGATCCGAAGACCGGGCTGTTATATCATGCATGGTCCTATGATAAAAAAGTGGAATGGGCTGACAAAGAGACCGGCTGCTCTCCGGAATTCTGGGGCAGAGCCATGGGCTGGGTACCTGTCGCGCTGTTAGACGAACTGGATTTCATTCCCGAAGATCACCCAGACAGAGTGAAACTGGAAAAGATGGCTGTCGATCTGTTAAAATCTTTACTTGCCTTCCAGTCCGAAGACGGCAGATGGTATCAGGTCGTTGACCGTGGCGATGATCCTGCGGACTGGCTGGAGAATTCCTGCAGCTGCCTGTATGTAGCCGCTCTGTGCAAGGCTGTTCGTAAAGGTCTGCTGGACGCTTCCTATCTCGCTTATGCACGCAAGGGTTACGAAGGTGTGATCCGGTCCCTGACCTGGGAAGGGGACGATCTGATCATCGGCAATGTCTGCGTCGGCACCGGCGTCGGTGACTATGCGCATTATATTCACCGTCCGGTATCCGCCAACGACCTGCACGGTGTGGGCGCTTTCCTGTTAATGTGTGAAGAGTGTGAACAGGTACTTTAAAGTACCTGTTCGCATTTTGCCTCCTCGACATACACTTCTTTCCCCTGAAAAGCAAATCCGAGCTTATAAATCTTCTCTCCAGGGATGCCGGCAGCCAGCAGATCTGCTTCATACTTTTTCTCTTCGATCTGGCGAAACGCATTTGCCGCCGTCTCTTCTATCATTTTTTCCTTTTTCTCATTAAACACCTTGAATTCCATAATAAAAGCATCCAATTCCGGCTGCTTCGGATACAGAGCGATATCATACCGTCCTCTGCCGCTTTCTCTGTTGGACAGAATCCGGTATTGATCTTTCAATGACACAATCAATCCTAAGACCAGCCCATGGAAGAAATTCTCAGGCTCCCGCTCCGAAGACCGACCTCCCAGATCAAAATAACTCATGGAAGGATAGGTAATATCCAGGAGAATATCCGCCATATTTTCCGTGTCATGTTTCAGTAATGCCTTGATAAATTCGTTATAATACAGCCGGCCGTTGTCGAACATTCCAAGGATCTGTGTCCGGAACATACTCATGACTTCCCGGTTAGTGACAGATACGTCACATTCCGTATATTCCTCGTGTTTTACCACGTTGTCAGCCTTGATATAGCCTACCGCAAGCAGCAGGGACCAAAGACTGTTCTCATCTCCGTCCAGGTACTGAAATGTGACATTCTCGTTAATCTGTTTATGCACTACATCACCGGACATCAGCTGCTCGATCTCATACTTGCTGCGCACGGGATGCCTGCGGATGATATCTCCGATGATCTTATTGCTGCTCGTATTGATCCAGAAGGAGATCAGCTGACAGTCCCTCATATAGTTGCAGATCGACCAGGGATTGTACATATCCTTCCGGTGTCCGAAGATAAAGCCGTCATACATCTCCTTTACGTCCCGGAACTGATCAATATTCTGGCACTTCAGAGCATCCTTTACCTCCTGTTCCGTGAATCCGAAGCAATCGCTGTATCTGTCATCCGTGACGGAATATACGCCGATATTATTCAGATCCGAGAACAGAGAATTTTTTGACACTTTTGTCACACCGGTGATGATGGCTCTGCTGAAAAAATCATTTTCCTTAAATGTCTTATGGAACAGTTTTCTGCAATAACCGATCATCTCATCCCAGTAGCCGTCCGCGTAGGCTTCCAGTAATGGAGTATCGTATTCGTCCAAAAGGATGATGGGAGATACACCGTAATGTTTGTATAACAACTCGCACAGCAACCCAATACAGTCTTCCGATCCCTCTTCCTTGTGATCCCACAATAAATCATCCATCTTTTTAAACTTAGCCTTATCCTTAGAGCTAAGTTTTTCACTAGTCATCAGATAGTCATTCTTCTGATACAACATTCCCAGACTCCCCAGCAATCCTCCGAGAGCACTCCGGTAGTTTATCCCTTTACAGCTTCCGAAGGTGACATAGATTGCCGGAATTTTGCCAAAGACTTTCCTGCACTCCGGATGCTTCCACACCTTCAGCTTCTCAAAATATTCCGGGTGGTCGGCATACTCCGGATCAAAAAAGGTATTTACCGTACTTAAGAGCATTGTCTTGCCAAATCTTCTGGGACGGGTAATCAGCGTTACCACATCACTTGTCGACATCCACTCCGGTATAAAATGTGTCTTATCCACATAAAACTGCTGCCCACAGGCAAAATCCTTAAACCACTGATAGCCGAGTCCGATATTTTCTCCCAGATACGGATTCTCCGCAAGAATGGAGGATAGCTTCTTCTGATATGCGAGCAGATGCTTTTTCTCCTCCACAAGCTTGCTTCTCTCCTCGAATTCTATCAGGATCTGCTCTCTCTCCGATACTTTTACATAATAGCTGACAGATTTTCCATCAATGGTACGCTGCACGTAGGGCTGCTTTTTCCCATTGATGGTCTTGTAGGTAAGCGTTCCCTTCGGTAACTCTTCCAGTCTTCTATCAATTTCCTCAATACGGCGCTTCGGATTACTCATGAATGCTTTCCCCTTTCATTACGTTTGACGATGCAGAGTCTCATTTGCAAAATTGCAGCTTCATACTTACTTCTCATTCCGAAAGTAAAAATGGTTATAAGTGGTTACATTCATTATATAACCATTCATAACCATTGTAAATATAATAATTTTTCATTCACTCACACAACGAATTTTTATTTTTCTCAAACAAAAAGCGCTCCTCATCTGCCAAATCGACAGAAAAGTGCGCTCTTATTATCCGGTAAGCAATATTTAGAATCCCAGATCCTCATTCACCAGAATTACATGGATTCTGCCTACATGTCTGGAGTATCTGGTGATCAGGAACTGACAGCAGATGGTATCCGGTGACTTGCAGTCGAAGCATTTTCCGGTCTCCTTGCAAGGTGTCTTGATATCGAATCTCTGGGCATTGCAGGGTGCTGCAATGTTTCTGGCACGCTTCATGGCATCGTCGATATCGGCGCATACCTTGTTCAGACCGACGATAAATACTACTTTTCTCGGTCCCTGGGCAATACAGGAGACACGGTTGGAATTACCGTCGATGTTGACCATAACGCCGTCACTGGTGATGGCATTGGCGCTGCTTAAAAAAATATCCGCATCGTAAGCAGCCAACAGCCCTGCTCTGGCATCCATTTTATCTCTGTCAATATAGTTATAATTACCGGCTTCCAAGGCCTTGATCAGTCCGATCTCATGAGCACTCCTACAGCCACCCATGGCAATGCTGCTGCCTTCCGGGATCAGCTCCAGCGCCTTCTTCAAGGCTTCTTCTTTATCTGCAGCATAGTAGCCGGACATGTTGCGGGACTGTAAGCCTTTGATCACGGTCTGTGCCAGACGCTCGTTACGTTTCTTAACCATTTCATCCATAAGTTTATCCTCCGACTTGCTTATTATCTTGCTTACTATCTTACTCGTTTTTTCCTTAATTATCAATTCAGTTTTCTGAAATCATACTGTTTATAGACGATACCAGCTGCGTTTCGATTCTATAGTTTCACCTTGATAAAATCATGCTCCATGGCCGGAAGGATCTTTTCCACCAGGTCAGATGTACGGAAACGGATACTGGACGTATTGATGCAAGGATGACATCCCACATATTCGCTGGCAAGGACATCCTCATCGATGAGCAGCTTCACCCGATGCTCCGTATCATTCATCAGCCCCATCACACTGACGGATCCCGGAGTGATGTTCAGGAATTGCTCCATGTATTCCGGCTTTGCAAAAGACAGTCTCGCAGAACCGATCTGTGCAGACAGATCCTTGGTATGAAATACCTTCGTATCCGGGATCATCAACAGATAAAATGAAGTCTCCTGACGGTTGCACAGGAACAGATTCTTGCAGACCATGGATTCCAGGATCTCATCCACTTCCTTACAGTCCTCCATGGTCATCGCCGGAGCGTGATCCACGCGGTCATACTCAACACCCAGCCGATCCAATAAGTCATAAGTACGGATTTCTTTTTCCAGTCTGCCTGTCGTATCGGCAGGTCTTCCTTTTTGTAATTCCATGTTGTTCCTCTTTTCTATCTATATTTATTTTACCTTTTTGATACAATGCCATTGTACTTTTATATTGTGCTTTCGCACCCCGTTTCTATCAAGTTATATTGATTTCCCCGAAAACACTACTTTCTCACAAATGCGATTCCGTAAAATATAGCTGTATCATATCACTATTTTCTTGTAACCAGATAAAAGTGCTTTCTATCAGTTATGATACCATAGAAACACCCTTTGGAGCAGATATTTTTTCAAACCGTCAGGATCCGTTTTCTTCACTGCCTTATAAAAATAAGACGCCGGTACTTCTCGTATCGACGCCTTTTTAAGCCTTTTTATATCATCCTACAATAACAACATCCAGCCCAGTATGGATACCATAGCTCCAATATGAAGCGTTCCTATGATCCGCAGCGGGCACATTACGATCACAATGGGAAGGATCGTAAAAATCAGTGCCCAGATGGGGAATCCAATCACACCGGTGACGACAACAATGACATATACCGCAAGGACTAACACTAACCCCACCGCGCACACCCGTAAAACCGGCGCAGTATTTAACAAATCCAGCATCATCTTTTTTCCGTCTGCATTCCGGCCGAGATTCAGGAATGCATATTCGGCCAATGCAGTTTTCACATGATATGCTGCAGCTGTGATACAGAAAAAAGCCGTCGCCGCAAGCATAACAGAACCATATATTTTGGAATATCCATACGTATAAATACCAAGCGCGCTGTATCCGAAAAACTCCAACACTATCGCAAAAGCCCCCAGCACTGCGGACCGCATGGGAATCTTCTCCGAGACACCTTCCATCAGCTTCGCCGCATTATCTCCTTCCATAATCTCCTTGATATTGCTGAAATTGATCGTCCCGTTCGGAAAGATACTTAAGATCCGGTCGCAGTACATATTCAACGCATGACCGACAATCCCCATACCAAGCATAATTCTTAATAGCAATAAACTCATTTGTAACCCTCCCTTTTTAATAAATACTTATGTTAGTCCTAACTAACTAACTAGAATATAACACGCAATTCCGTTTTTTACAACCGGCTTCTGTCTAATTTTGATGCAAAATCATCAAATACTTTCGGAATAGTTCCCCGTTATAGATAAATCAGGCGGACGTAGACAGTCCGGCTCCCGCACCGATGATCACGGCATCCGCATCCTGCAATACTTTTTTTAATTTTTCAAGCTGCTCCTCTGGGCCGCTTTGTCGTGTTTCCGCATTTTTTTCGAGAGCAATTTTACACATTTCCGCATTTTTTGACCACAATTTTACCACTTTACACATTTTCCGGAACGCAACTGACTGGTTACAAACCCCCATTTATGCTATACTACTTGCGAACATGATGACTATTCAGAACTTTTGTTTGAAAAGGCGTTTTAATAGTTACTAATTATTATATACAATTACACATCAGAAAGGATTTTACCTTCATGGCAATTCGATTGATCTGCAGCGATATCGACGGCACATTATTACAATATGGAAAAAAGGAACTGGACGGCGAGATCTTCGATCAGATCCGCGCTCTGCACGACCTGGGAATTCTCTTTTGTCCGGCTTCGGGGCGGCAGTATACCAGCCTGCGGAAACTGTTTGCACCGGTGGCGGACTGCTGCGTATTCCTGTGTGAAAACGGCGGTGTCCTCTATCAGAACGAAACATGTATTGCGGAAAATCCTATGCCGCGCGCACTGGCGGAAGAGATTGCCCATGATCTGTGGGAGCGCAGTGACGGTCAGGGAGAGGTCATGCTCTCCGGACAAAATACCGCCTATCTGATGGAACGGGGCTTAGGGATGCTTGACCGCATCCGTTTCATTGGCAACCATTATCAGGTCATTCAGGATCCTTCCGAGATACCGGAAGACATTGTCAAGGTATCCGTATATCTGCCCGGAGGCGTTGATGCTTATGCCGACCGATTTGTTCCCCATTGGGCAGAGGCAAATGCAGCGGTAGCCGGTCCCTACTGGATCGATACCGGCTGTGCCAACAAAGGTGTCGGTGTCACTTCCCTGTGTCGTGTCCTTGGTATCGATCTTAGCGAAGTCATGGCTTTCGGTGACAATTATAACGATGTCTCCATGCTGGATATCGTCGGACAGCCTTATATCATGGACGGCGCTGCCGCTCCCCTGCGGGAAAAATATCCGCTGCACACGCCCAGACCCGAGGAAATCCTGCGGACATTTATTGCAGCCAAGAACCCCAGATGTTGATTAACTTTTCCAGAGAAAATGCCGCATTTGCGGGACTTGTGGACGGCAGCGTAATGCTTTCCGTCCCTAATAGATTCTGCTGATATTTTTTATAATATTTTGCCGAAGTATTTCCGTTGCAGAATATCCTCTTGATCTGAGAGTGTTCTATGATCGGTGACAGATCTGTCGGAACGACATTTCGGATGCTGCTGTCACTGGAACCGATAATATCGCAGCTATAGATCGTATCCCATAGTGCGATATGGTTTTGGTGTAGCAGCGCTTTCTTTTCTTCTATGGTTGTGGGCACTTCTTCTCCCGTAACTGCGGCAATCACTTTCCAGAACCGGTTCTGCGGATGCCCGTAAAAGAACATCTGCTCCCTTGATTTTACAGACGGAAGGCTCCCCAGTATGAGGATTTCGGAATGTTCATCGTACAGCGGCGGAAACGGATGCACGATATGCTCATATAGATTGTCCTTGGCGTTTTTCTTATTCATGACTTTATCCCTTAAATATCATGTTTTTTATATTTTATGGCAGTATCTTTTACTTCTCTTTCCTATTTTAATCTCGTGTCTGTAAAATGCAATCATTTCCCTCAGTGATATTTTCCTATATTTTATCAGTTACACGTTTTCTAATCGATAACTAATAATTTTTGATAGATTTTCAGATCCAGGATCATGTGCTGCCTGTTCTCATCTCCGAACGCCAACAGTATTTTCCGGCATTTTTCGAAATCCGATGCCAGCTCATCTATCTCATTTTGGTTTTGCATTATTTAACCTCATGTCCCGATGCTGCCTCAAAATGATACTTTGCGATTCCAAGGTCGATCTTGGTATAGAAACCGTTTAACGCCTTCGCCGTTACGACACCATCCTTCAGTTCGAACAGGAATTTCTGCTGGTTCATGGCTGTGGGAGCGAGACATACTGCCTCCATTCCCTTCGTAAACCAGTCGGTGGTCTGATCTGCTTTGCTTAATTCAAATACGCTTTTGCTCTGGTGTGCGACGCCCTGTGTTGCTCCGTAACCCAATGACAGAATGATCAACAGTTTCTGTCCTTTCACGATCTTGCCGAGGTACATGCTGCCTTCCCGATGATATTATTTTACACTTTCTCTTTGATGATTTTCTTTAAAAATACATATCCGACCAGACAGGCAACAAGCTCTGTAATCGGAAACGCCCACCAGATCAGTGGGACACCCATCTACCCGTTTCTCACAAATACGGAGAAAATCCCTGCCAGAGGCAATATGATCACAAGCTGTCTGAGCAATGAGATCACAAGCGACTGGATACCGCCTTCCATTGCCTGAAAAATTCCCTGATATGCTACATTGATTCCGGCAAAAATAAAGCTGATAGAAATGATCCGCATTGCGCTGATAAAATACTCTCTGGACTCCCCGGCATTAAACAGTGTTGCAAATGCTCCCGAAAAGATCTCCGTAATAAGAATCCCCAGAATCATCAATGCTGCGGTATACAGAAGGCCATATTTGTTACTTTCTGCCATTTTTTCATCCTCCTTTTTAGCCTCCTCTTTCTGCATAAAAAAAGTGTGTGCTTATCGGTCTCATAAGTTGGACTTACGCTGATAAGCTACACACTTTTTATGGCAAAATCATTATATTTCTCAAATTTTAAAAAGTCAAACAAAAATTCATGACTTCTTCGTTGCTTCTTATTTACATCTTCGGCTGGTATCGCATACTCGATACGGTATAAACGGTAATAAACGCTTTCGGATCCAACTCATTTATAAATTTCATAAGTCTCTGATATTCGCTTTTATCTACAATTGTGATGATCTCGTTATGTTTCTCAAAATTATATGCACCGATGGCTTCGTAGATCGTAGCTCCACTGTGCAGATCCCGGGTAATAAACCGGCGCAGTTCCTCTTCCCTTTTTGTAATAATGCAGACGCGCCGCTTGATATTATTATCAAAAATGAAATGGTCCAGAATAATTCCGTTGAAATAAGTACCGAGGATACTCAGTACCACTGTCTTCTTGTCATATACCAACGCTGCGGACAACGCCACACACATCCCGGACAGGGACATGGCCTTGCCCAACTCCATATGCAGATATTTGTTCATGATCTTCGCTACAATATCCAGACCGCCGGAAGAAGCATTCCGGTTGAACAAAATACTTAAGCCCACGCTGACCACCAGAATATAACAGAGCACATCCAGTTCCTGACTGTCTGTCAGGGAATTGAAATTTGGAAAAATCTGTTCGAAAATTCCCAAAAATACCGGCAGCATAATACTGGTATATACCGTTTTTACTCCGAACTCTCTTCCGCAGGTAACAAATCCGATAATCAAAAGTACCACGTTCAGAATCATGGTAATGGCTGATAACGGAAGCGGAATAAAGTTAGCCAATACGATTCCCAGACCGGAGATACTACTGACCGATGCATGGCTCGGCACCAGGAAAAAATAGACTGCTGCCGCGATAATCGCCACCGCCACAGTCAGAATCGCCGTCTCCTTTATTATTTCCGCGTAATTCAGTTTCTTCTTCATGATTCCATATTCTCCATGCATACCTGTCTATTTGTGTCTTTTCGGACTTTTCTTATCATATCACGCCTTCTTTCTTTTTCCAACTGCTCTGTAGAATTTTTTAATTTATACCATATCCGGCTTCCATTCTTTCTTCAAAGTTTTTCAAAAACATGCTGAAGATAATGTTTCCATAGCAAATGTGCAAACAAATCTTTACTTTTTAAGTAACTTCGCATACGTGCTGTCTATGGCAAACGCTCCAAGCGGCGCTGTGATTACAATTGCCAGTACTGCTACCGTCAGCACGATATCCCCACATGCCAGTCCCAGACTCAGCGGTATTCCACCGATTGCGGCCTGAACGGTTGCCTTCGGTGTATACGCAAGCATTGTGAACAATTTTTCCTTCCCGCTCAGTTCCGTGCCAAGCAGGCAGATAAATACTCCAAGCATTCGGAATATCAATGCTCCGGCGATTACCAGTAAAGCCTTTGCCCCCACATTGCCTAAATAATGAATATTCACCGTTGCTCCGACTAATACAAATAGGAATACCTCTGCGGCAACCCATAGTTTATTGTATTTTGCCGATAAACGTACGGCGACTTCTTTTTTATATCTCTGTAGGGAAACTCCCGCAAACATAATGGCAATCAGCGCAGAAAATGTGATCGGTGTACTGATTCGATTCTCCAGCTCTACCAGTATGAAAGAAACCGCTAAGATGATCATGATTTTGACGGTGTCTCTCATATGCACTTTCCGGAACAGATACGCAAGCAGCCACCCCGATCCCAGACCGATCAGGATTCCTAAAATGATAGATACCGGTATATTGACAAACCGGATCACGGAGATTCCGTCGCCCTGCGCCATTCCGACAAAGGTTGTAAACAATACAATCACGTACACATCATCTACCGATGCGCCTGCGAGAATAAGCTGCGGTATGTTTTTATCTGCTCCGTAACCTTCTTCCATCAATCTCACCATTCTGGGTACTACCACCGCCGGTGATACCGCGGCGAGCACGGCTCCCATGATTGCAGCTTCCAGCAATGATATTCCCAATAGCTTCGGTGCCAGACAGATGATTCCGATCAGTTCAAAGCTTGCCGGAACAAAACACATCATAACCGCCGATCTTCCTATCTTTTTTAACCCGGAAATATCGAGACTTAATCCGGCTCTCGTAAGAATAATCACAAGGGCAATCTTCCGGATGTCCGCAGAAATAGATAAAATAGAACCGTCTATTACATTCAGCACATAGGGTCCTAACACAATCCCCGTTGCCAGCATTCCCAACAGACTCGGTAATTTTGCTTTTTGACAGAGACTGCCCAGGAGCAGCCCCAACATCATAATCATCGCGATACTTAATAACATAAAAATCCTCCTTAATACGCAGAAAAAGCTGACACTTCCTGCGTTGTTTCATCGCAGAAGTCATCAGCTTTCATAAGCGGTTTAGGTATCACATCTACCAAGGGAGAACCTCATTCCCAATAAGTACACTATACACAACATGATCATAAATGGCAAGGAAAATATCTTACTGCTTTGCTGATCTCCTGCATTGTGTACCATATCGGGCTGCTGATATTCGAATCAATTCTTAAAAACATTCCCTCATCAGAATTTGCAACAAGTTGTTACAGATTCTGATGAATTTGCACTTATCATCATAGTAGTGGTGTCATATAAAGAGGCAGATACGTGATCCCATCCCCTTCTTTCAGGTCACCGGTGTGCAGTACATAGGCAGTGCCGGCCTGTTCGGCATAACGTTCCATGAATTTCCGCAGAGAAGTCAGTGTATAATTTTTACCGGACTTGACTTCAATGGGCGAAATGTTATGCCGACTACTGATTTTACTCTTGGCGATTAAGAAGTCAATCTCCATCCGGGCATCCTTATCGTTCCTCGACGGATTAGAATAAAAATACAGCTTGTGACCGCCGGCAGCAAGCATCTGCGCCACGATATTCTCTATGATCATTCCCTTATTGACTTCCAGTTTGTCAAACAACAGCTTTTTATAGATTTCTTCGCTGACCAGACCATTTTCGTCAAAAGCGTGGCTGATCAGCAGCCCTGTGTCTCCCATATAGCACTTAAGGGTCATGCGATCCATATTCAGCTTTAAACCAATATTCGGTTCTGTGGAGTTATAGCAGATGTTCGCAATCATGGCATCATCCAGCCAGAACAGCGCATCTTCATACTCCCGGAAGCGAGCCTCCTTTTTCAGGGAAGACAGCTTAAATCGCTTCTCATGCTTCTGAAGCTGAGCCGGAATTTCATCAAAAATACTCTCTACTTTCATTTCATAACCTGTGGCATGTTTTACGATATCCGCCCGATAAAGGGTCAGAATGTCTCGTTTAATGCGGTCTACCCGGTCAAAATCTTTGCTTTCAGCATATTCCTGCACCGCCTGCGGCATTCCACCCACAATGAGATACTGTCGGAAATAGTCCATTGCCTTACGGTGCATCACCTGTCCCATAGCTTTCCGGGCATCGAATTGTTTACGAACAATTTCCATCAAGGTATCATTGCCCATCGCCCACAGAAATTCTTCAAAATCCATCGGATACATCTTGATATGTCGTTCTTCGGAAGGAATAACGATGTCCTTGACATTTTTCCTGATAGACATAAGCGACCCTGTTTCCAGATAATCATACCGGCTATCCGCAACCAGATATTTGATTGCCGCCCGCGCACGGGGGAACATCTGCACCTCGTCAAAAATAATAAGGGATTCATGTTCATACAGTTTGACGTTGTAGTATCCGGACAGATACATAAACAAAGTATCCAAATCGTTCAGGTAATTCCGGAACAAATCTTTGATTTCATCGCCTACACGATTGAAGTCAATCAGCAGATAAGACTTATACTCCGCTTTGGCAAATTGTTCTGCCACATAACTCTTCCCTACACGCCGCGCACCGTCAATCAAAAGTGCTGTTTTTCCTGCACCATCCTTTTTCCACCTGACAAGCTGATCATATATCTTTCGCTTCAACGCAAGGCCTCCAATCACGAAAACAAGTTTTTTACAAATCTAATTTATCACGAAAACGAGTTTTTTACAATTATAGTTTTCTCACAAAATCAATAATTATTTAAACATTGTTTACTATAATGACAGGTACAATAAGAAAAAAGGAGATTAACTATGCGATTTGCCTTGATTGATGATATTGCCTATATTTTTGCCGGCTTTAATATACCGTCGTATAGATCTCTCCGTCCGCACAGTCAAATGTTACCACATCGGAGTATGCATAATTACCGGAAGAATCGCACATTTCAAAGATCATGGCATAGCATCCATCATACAATGATGCTTCCTCAAAGGACGTATCCGCAGTCACCGTCAGCTCTTCTGCAGCGTACATTTCAAAATCATCATCCCCATTATAAGAAGAAATCATCCAGATCGTAGTGATCTCATCTCCCTCTTCGAGCAAACGGAGTTCTTTGCTTGCCATGCCGCATGAGTCCAATCCCCGGCTGGCACCGATGATGTACCACTCTTCTTCTGTGAAGTCGTATGCCACCTGAAGATTGTACTCTTCTCCATTCAACAGGATCGGTACGGAATACAGATTGTAATCCTCACCTTCATAGGATATCTCCATATACACCAGACAACCATCAATGGCGCCCCAGACACCGCGGAAGTTATCATAGAAAATACCGTTGTCCCAATCCGCTACGATATCATTATCAGTACCTAGCAGCAGCATCAGGTCATCCTCCGGATCTACATAAAACAGAGAAAATCCGATACCTGCCAGTAAATCACCGGCTTCCGGACCAAGTGTCAGATAAGCGGTTCCCTCGTCATCTACATCCAGGGGCGCATTATCCCAGTCCGTATCTTCCAGAGTGACCAGCTCCGGCAATTCCTGAATATCCAGAGCTGCCAGATATTCCTCACCTTCCTCCGGCAGTTCACCGGTCAATTCATAAGCATACAGATATTTGAAAGCCTCTCCGGTTCCCATGTCGATGTAGCCGAAAAAATCATCCACATCACCATTATAGGAATAGTAACAGCTTAATCCGGTAGCTTCGGAACGATAGACACCTCCCACGCGATAAACAATACATTCATCCAGTGCATCGGATACATTCTGTGCCGACGGAAGCATCCATGCTGTCTTGCGGGCAAAATGTCCTAAGTCTATCATATTGGTATATCCCTGTTCCCTGGTATTGCCGCCGTAATTCTCCGTCTGTGCGGCAGCACGCCCCAGCTCTGCGAAAAAGCCCGGCTCTTCGGTTGCTGTTTCCAATGCTTCCTGCCCAAAGGCTTCATAAGCCTCTAAGAGCGGTGTCAATTTTGTCAGATCTGTCACAGACAAGGTTGTCTCTTCTTCTGTGCCGACCTCTTCACAGCCTTCATAATAAGAATTGCAGATAACGATTCCCAATTCATCGCCGGTCATTCCCGGATTTTCCGCCAATGCCTCCAGCCAGCCGGTATAATTCCAGCCGTTGCCCGGTTCTACCTCTTCGGAACCTACCAGATATTTTGCAAAATTCTGGAAGACTGCTGCCACATCAATGGTAGCCATCAGACAGGTATCGAAGCCAACCAGCTCCAGCGCAGGATTTTCCTGATCCGCCGGCCATACCGCATCGAAAGCCTCATACATTTCCGCCAGATCCAGAGAATCATAATCATAGATTTCATCAAATGCCGCACCATTTACAGAACCGCCGCCGTGATTCCAGAAGGTAACCGCCACTTTGTCCGCAGGATAATTCTCATTGGCAAAGTCCAGAAACTCATACAGCGTCTGGGCATCTCCCATATTGGCCGTATCCTGCTCCTCCAGCAGTTGAAGTCCTTCACTGTTGTAAAGCCACCTCTGGATCACCGACGAATCCATATATTCGTTCTGCCATTCCACAGCGCCGCCGGTCTGGATCACCACATTGACATTCTCCGGCAGGTCCACCTGCAGCATTTCCTCCAGATCTGTGGTAGCACAGCCGCCCTCTGTTTCCAGGTCACTTCCACACAGATACCAGTACACTGCCCAGCTGCCGTCCTCTGTCTGTCCTGTCGAACGCTCTGTGATCTCCGTCCCCTGCGCATCATCCACCAGAACGTCTTCTTCATCCACACATGCCACTAAGGAAAGGCACATGATCAGGGAAAGTAATGCTGCCAAAAACCTTCGTTTCATAGAATTCCTCCTCATAAGCTTATAATAATATCATTAAAATCCATTGGATTTATGGAAAAATCTGTTTCATTACTGACCGAAAAAATATAATCATCAAACTGCAGAGTTTTAAAAAAGCAACGCTTTTCCGGAGATTTTCCCAGTGTAAATCCGGTTGCCGCAGGAAGGATCTCAAAGGAATCCAGAAGAAGACTCATTCCTCTGCCTGTCATTTTCATATAACTTTCCTTTAATGTCCAAAGGGTAAAAAATGCCCTGTCTTTATCCTGTTCGGATTTTATGTATTCCAATTCCCCTGCATTAAAATAATGTTCTGCAACCTCCAGGGGCGCATTAACAACTTTTTCAATATCGCATCCGACTTCACAATCTGATACTACTCCTACAACATAATCCCCGGCATGAGATACATTAAAAAAGAGACCGTCTATGAACGGTTTTTCATTTTCAGAGTATTTCAGATGATTCTCTGAAAATCCATTGTCATTCAGAATTTTCTGAATAATAATACCCGCGCCAAGACTTCTCTTCCGGTCATCCGGCCTACGATACCGGATGACCTTTTTTCTCCGCTCTGTGCCGACCAGGCCGAGAAGCTCTTTCTTTTGCAGGGGATCCTCGAAATGGTTAATATTTATTCTGTACAATCTCATCATTCTACTTATCTGCAAATTCCAGACTGAGCACATTTTTCCGTCAGTGCTATTGTAATGAATACCGGAACACAATTCTTTCACAAGACTGATCCCCATTCCGCCTTCATCGAAATCCTCAAAATCCTTTTCGTTTTTGCGTGTAAGAGGGTTAAACAGCTTTCCGTCATCTGCAAAACTTAGTTAATAGAGTTTTTTCATTTTTCAATCTGAATTTTCTGGTCAAATCCGGTAAGTCTGAAAACGTCAAACACTTCATTAGAAACATTGATTATTTTGAATCCGTCTTTGCCTGCCATTTTTTTGTATGCTGTAACGACCTGACGTAAGCCTGCGGATGAGATATACTCCAGCTTTGAAAAATCGAATACAAGGCTTGTGACATTATCGTCCAGCTGGGAGAGTGCCTCTCCCAGCTGCGGTGCTGTCTGTGTATCCAGCCATCCTGTGATTTCCATGGTTACTTTGCCTTCTTCTCTCTTACTTGTAATTTCCATAAATAGTTCCTCCTTTAATTGAATCAGTCAAAAAATGCGAGTCTGTCAAGTGCTGCGATTGCGCTTTCCAGATATCTGTCATCTGTAACAGGCCATTTATAATCCAGCCTGTATAGTACCTGTGCCGTGAATCCGTTATCGTATTCCATCGTATAAATCTCATTTTCATTATGTGAGGTATATGCGATCAGTCCGGAAACAGCATCGGATTCCTTACCGTTCTTTGCAAATTCCTTTACGGCTTCCTCAAACTCTTCATCCCTTACAATATCAAGCCGGAATCCATATCTTTGCATTGCATAGATCAGGTCGGCCATATAAATATGATGACTGTTGCATGCATGGAATACGGTAAATCTTCTGTCCGTCTGCACCAGCTTCAATACGGCAAGTGCCGTAGAATCAATGGGAGACAATTCTGCAATTTCATGCATACCGCCCATAGGGAATTTACCAATCGCTTTATAACCTCTTAAGCTGCGTAAAAATCCATTGGTAATGAAATTAATCTGGAATTCTCCGTCGGAATTTCTGCTCATCAGATTTCCCACACGGATCACCTTTCCGTCAAGTCCTTCGGAAACTGCTTCCAATACCGCTCTTTCTGCCAGGAATTTGGTACGGATATATTCATTTGTAATATTCTGTCCAATGTACAGATCATTTTCACAAAAGACTCTGGACATCGGCGGAACTCCCTCTGATCCCTCACCGGCAACAGATACTGTTGAGATCTGAATCAGCCTGCGGCCGTTATTCTTACAGAAATCAATGAGGTTCTGAACGCCCCGTACATTTACTTTTTCCAGAATGTCACCTGCCGCAAAATGCTTTACACATGCAGCGCAGTTAATGATGGTGCGGAACTTGTAAGCTGCAAATCCCTCCACCTGCTCTTTTGATGTAATATCGCCGTCGACACAGATAATACGCTGTCCGAACAGTTCCTGATAAGGATTGTCGAAATAATACATCAACATGTGCATCATTCGTTTTTCCATGGATTCATATGCACCTTTGCGCACCAGGCAATAAACTTTTCCATCGTAATTGTCCAGATATGCCTTCAGAATATGTATTCCCAGGAAACCGGTAGCACCTGTGATCATGATATCACCCAGATTTTCCTTCGTTATCCTGTCAACATTTTCTTCCACATTTCCGCTGATGACACTTTGAATCCTGTTGTAGTTATAATTTGAAAACTCATTATTACTTTGTGCGGTTTCCGTTGCTGCACCATCATCAACCACTGTTGCCAGTTCACGCACCGTAGGATATTTAAATATATCTGCATATACAATGGAAATATTCTTCGTAAGACACATAACAGCAACCTTGGATGCCGTAAGTGAGGAACCTCCCAGGTCAAAGAAGTTATCCTCGATTCCCACCTTCTCAATTCCCAGCGCCTTCTCGAATATCTCACAAAGTATTGTCTGAACCGTAGTCACCGGCTCTACATAACCACTGTTCTTCGTCGTTATTTCCGGTATCGGAAGTGCTTTTTTATCAATCTTTCCGCCCGGTGTCACAGGCATTTCATCAATATGTACAAAGAATGACGGCATCATATAATCGGGGATCAGCGGCTCCAGGAAGGTCTTAAGCTGCTCCTCCGGAATACTTTCTCCTGTGTAATAAGCAGTGATATATTTATTTCCGCCCTTTTCAACGACTGTAACCGCAGCATTTTTCACCAGTTCGTGCTTCAGCACGGCACCTTCGATTTCTCCCAGCTCCACACGGTATCCCCTGATTTTTACCTGGGAATCAATTCTGCCGATATACTCTATATTTCCGTCACCTTTCATCCGGACCATATCACCGGTTCTGTACAGGCGCCTGTCATCGTCACACACAGCATACGGATTTTCTACAAACACCGATGCCGTCTTTTCGGGAAGATTATGATATCCTCTCGCGATCTGACGACCGGCATGACAGAGTTCACCGGAGGCTCCCACCGGAAGTCTGTTTAAATCTTTGTCAACAATATAACTGCGGATATTCCGCTGGGATTTTCCGA
Organism: uncultured Acetatifactor sp.; assembly: GCA_934394515.1. Classification (GTDB taxonomy): domain Bacteria; phylum Bacillota; class Clostridia; order Lachnospirales; family Lachnospiraceae; genus Acetatifactor. Next base: position 14,904 of record CAKRRU010000003.1, on the reverse strand, counting down.
TCGGTATGTTGTCATACTGTCTGTCCACCCAGAATTCTGTGGAAGAAACGGTATTTTCCGTCGGACCATACCCATTGATCATCTGATAGGTCCGGTTTCTGTAATGCTTAAATTTCTCACCTCCAAGTGTCACAAATTTCAGATGTGGAGCATCCTCAAGCAGTTCCGCTACCAGTTCACCCATCTGTGTCGGGAAGGTTGCGGTGGTGATGTTCTCATCCTTTATGAATTTTCCGACTGCAACGGCATCTTTTCGTATGCTTTCAGGCAAAATGTATAATACCGCACCTGCTGTAAGCGGAGCAAATAAATCGATTACCGATGCATCAAAGCAAAAGCTTGCAAATTCTGCAACAACATCGTCCGGGGTAGTCTTTCTTGTCAGTCTGATATATTCAATCAGGTTCAACAGATTCCTTTGTTCGATCATAACACCCTTGGGCTTGCCGGTGGATCCCGATGTGTAAATCATATACGCAAGATTCTCCGGTTTCGGGGCTGTAAGTTCTACAGAAAGTTCGAAATCCTTTGCTTCTGTGACAACATTATCCAGACTGATAATATTTTTGTCATAGAAATCCACCAGGCTGCGATACTGGTCGATCACAAGCAGATTTTCCGCTCCGGAATCCGTCAGCATATACTCAATTCTACTCTGCGGATACTCCGGATCCAAAGGAACATAAGCTCCTCCCGCTTTCATAACCCCCACGTAAGCTACCGCATATTCTTTTGTTCTTCCGCATAAAATGCCTGCTGCCTTTTCTCTGCCAAATCCGTTTTCGGTCAGTTTTTGTGCAATGTAATCTGACATTTTATCCAGTTCTCTGTAAGTGATCTCACCGTTTCCGTCCCTTACGGCCGGTCTGTCCGGATATTTTGCTGCTGCTTCTCTGAACAGATCCACAAAGGTTTTCCCTGCATGTTCGGGAATATCCTGCATCTGTGTCTGTTCCTCAAACATAAGCCGGATTTCTCCGGGATCGTATTCTCCAAGGATTCCCTGTGCAGCCGTTTCAAGATTGTCTGCAAGGTATTTTATTGTTTCCTCATTATACATATCCCCACGGTATTCCATTTCCAGGACAAACTTATTTCTCTCGATGGAAATGCTGATGGAAACAGGTGCTTTCGCCATATTTAAATGGATCGGTTCTTCCTGTGCATATTCCCCACCGATCATGTCAAATGCAAAATTGTCTCCCTGATAGATCACCATGGCATCCGCTTTTATGTCAAATTCATGACTGATCTGTGAAAACGGATAAATATCATTGTTCATGGAATCGATCAACTGCTGCTGCACCTTCAGCAGGCCATCCTTTGTGCTTCCTGAGAAGTCACAGTACACGGGAAGTGTCTTTACAAGCATACCCACCGTTTCCGAAAGCCTGGAGTCATTTCTTCCATGATAAATTGTGGTAAATACTGCATCCTTCCGGAAATTATATTTTCCCAGTGTAAGACCAAATACAGAAATAAAGAATACATTTTCTGTAATTCCATATTTCTTACAGAAGTCTTTCACCTGCTGTACGGAAATCTCCGTAACCTCTCTGCGGTAAAGCTCTGCTGTAGGAACCGGTCCTGTCTTGTCCGGATAAAAGTTGATACTTCCTCCCTTATTCTCAAATACGGATCTGTAATATTTCTCTGCATTTTCATAGGCATCGCTCTTCAATGCATCCCTATTATCCAATGCCAGATCATAAGAGGTATACTTCTCCTTTTCCAGTGTTTCCCCACTGTAAGCCCTGTTGATATCATTCAGGATAATACCAAGAGAAGTACCGTCCGCAATAATATGATGAATATCCAGGAACAGGTAATTTCCGTTACAGGTTCTGTAAATTTCAAACCGGAAAAGCTGTTCATTGAACAACATATAGGGCCGGACCAGCGTTTCCCTGTTCATCTCGTTCAGAATCTGCGTTTTATACCCCAAATGATCGTCCCGTTTTTGAAGAACATCTCCGTTTTCATCCATAAATAGACGGGTCTTCAGATAAGGATGTGCCTCTACCGTGCTGTCTATTGCAGCTGCGAGTCTGTCCAGATCTACCTTTTTATCCAATTTCAGAAGGTAGGGAATGTTGTAAATGGTGGATCCCATATTTGCAGTACATTCAATGAAGATTCCCTCCTGCGTATTGGTAAGCGGATAGCTGTCCTGTTCCTCTCTCTTTGCTGCTTTTCCGGCACACCGGACAAAGTCTTCTAACTTTTCAATCGTAGGATGATTCTTGATATCTGATGTTTTTATAACAATGTCAAATGCTTTGGCAATCAGGATATTCAGTTTGATCGCACTGATGGACGTCAGTCCTGCCTCGTAAATATCCGTCGTGATTCCGAATTCTGTGTAGCCGAGTACCTCTGCGACACAGTCATACAGTTTCTGCTGAATCTCTGTTTTAGGCTGAATGATCTCCTCTACCTTTCTCTCCGGCAGTGGAAGTGCTTTCTTATTGACCTTCTGGTTCTGATTCAGTGGAATCTTGTCGATCTGCATGGTAACTGCAGGTACCATATAGGGCGGCTTTGTTTCCTTAATGAAATCATTTAACCTGTTGATATCCACTTTGCTGTCGGATACCACATAGGCCGCAATATATTTTCCGCCGTTGGGATCATCAAATGCAACTACGGTAGCATCTTTGATTCCCTGGTATCTTCGGATCACCTCTTCCACCTCGGAAAGCTCGATGCGGAATCCCCTGATCTTTACCTGGGAATCCTTTCTGCCAATGATCTGAAGATTTCCGTCCGGAAGATATCTGGCCACATCACCGGAATGATACAGCACTTCATACCCTTCCGTATCATCATAAATATTCTTCGTATATACTTCTGCCGTTTTCTCCGGTTTATTCAGATATCCACGGGAAACCTGCCAGCCGGACAGCATCAGTTCACCGCAGGCACCATACGGCAGCAGATGACCTGCCTTGTCTGTGATATAAAGCTTGAAATTATCCAGTGCTTTTCCGATAGGAACATTCGGATAATACTTGTCCACTTCAAATACGGTGGTAAAGATCGTTGCCTCTGTCGGTCCATAGGCGTTAAACAGCTTATAGTTTTGGGGCGGCTCACAGGGAACCAGTTTTTCTCCACCTACCGATAAATATTTCAGGCTCTTGCAGTCCATTTCCAGTGCAAACTGTCTTCCGACCTGTGTCGTCATAAAGGAATGTGTGATCCCATTTTCTTCAAAATATTGCTGGAGTCCGATAAAATCCAACCGGATCTCTTCCGGAATAATATGGAGTTCTGCTCCGTTGGCAATCGCTCCATAAATATCCATCATGGAGGCATCAAAACCAAACGACGCATAGGCCGCTATTTTGCTGTTGGAATCTATACTGTAATATTTTCTGTACCAATGGCAGAATGCTGTTATATTTCCATATTCCAGCATACATCCCTTCGGCACACCTGTAGAGCCTGATGTATACAGTAAAATAAACAGATCATGTAACTGTGGCTTATGTAATTTACCATCTGTATTTCCAAGCTGCATGATCTCATCGGTGAATAAAACGGGACCCTGATATCCCTCCACCAACGGTAACAGTTCTCTGTCGGCAATCAAAAGTTTCGCTGCGGAATCCTCCAGCATATACATCAGCCGGTCCTTCGGGTATGACGGATCCAACGGCTGATATGCTGCACCGGCCTTAATGACACCCATGGGTGCGATCGCCATATATTCACAGCGGGGAATCAGAATAGATACTACATCCTCAGTGCCGATACCGAGAGATGCTATGTATTTTCCGAGTCTGTCACTGATTTCATCCAGTTCTGCATAAGTGTATTTCTTGTCTTTGAATACAACGGCTGTATTTGTCGGTATACTTTGTACCATTTCATCAAACATATCGGAAATGGTTTTATTTCTGTCATATTCGCAGGCCGTATCATTGAACTGTGCAAGCTTGTCTAATGCGTTTTCGGAAATAACAGAGATCTCCGATACATATTTTGTTTTCAGCAGAGAGTCCATTGCTGCCTCATAGGAATCCAGAATTCCCTCCACAAAAGCTTCACTGTACATATCACTGCGGTATTCCGCAGTAAGTACATATTCATTATTATACTCTCTTACCTGTATGAGCAGTGGCATTTTAGCCATATCCAGGGAAAGATCATGTCCCCTCGCAATGGTATCTCCGATAGGATAATCGTCACTCAGCTCTGCCTGATATGCAAATACAAGGTCGGAATTAAATCCGTATTTTGCACAGATATCGGAAAACGGGAAAATATCGTTTGCCATGGAGGACAGGAGCTGTTCGGAAAGCTCTGTCATATATGTCTGAATCGTAGTTTTTGAATCAAAACTGCAATAAACCGGAAGTGTTTTTACAAGCATGCAGACCGTATTTTCAAGTCTGGAATCATTTCTTCCGTTATAGATGGTTGCAAAAAGACTGTCTTCTGCATTCCCATACCTGGACATAAGAATACCAAACAGACCGGTGAACAAAACATTAGGAGTCACTCCCAGTTTTTCACAACCGGACAGAATTTTGTCTACCGCAATATCCAGTTTTCTTTCCTGATAACCCTTTTCTGGCGTTTTTCCGTACAGATCCGGAAGCGGAAGCGATTCTGTCTCAATTCCTTCAAAAATGCTATCGTAATATTTTTCCGCCTTTTTGTATTTTCCCTCGTTCATCTGCTGCTCTTCGTCAAGTGCAGCATCAAATCCCGTATAGGATTCCTTTTCCAGTTTTTCACCTCTATAGGCTCTGTCAATATCTTCGAAAATAATATCATAGGAATTGCCGTCTGCAATAATATGATGAAAATCTGTAAAGAGATATTTCCTGTCTTCTGTCAGATAAATTTCCGCACGGAATAAACGTCCCTTTTCCAGTTTAAACGGACGTACCAGTTTATTTTTGAGATCTTCGAACTGCTCATTTGTGGTCTCGATCACTTCCGGTGCAAAGGACTCCGTACCCGGACGCTGTACCATCTCTCCTCTATCATTGAGAAATACTTCCGTAAGCAGATAGGAATGGGCATTTACCATCCGGACGATTGCTTCTGACAGCTTCTGCGGATCCACTGTGCTGTCCAGGTCAAACAGGAACGGAATATTGTACACCGTACTTTCCGGATTTTTAGCGCATTCCGCAAAAATTCCCTTCTGAGATCCGGTAAGCGGATACACCTCCCGTTTCTCATAGGTTCTGATCCTGGGTGCTAGCATCACATACTTTTCCAGTTTTTCAACGGTGTTATTTTCATGAATATCACTGGTTTTCACCGTGACACCAAATTCCTCCGAGATCAGAATACACAGCTTCATGGCACTAATGGAAGAAAGACCAGCTTTGTAAAAGCTTGTATCGATTCCAAAGAAATCATTCTCCACCACATTGGAAACGATCTCAAATATTTTCTTCTGCATGGCTGTTTCCGGTTCCTTCAGCTTCTCCGGCTGGGAAACAGGCTTAGGCAGTGCTTTTTTATCAATTTTTCCATTCTGGGTCAACGGCATTTTGTCCATCTGGACAAAAACATCCGGAACCATATAATGTGCCAGGCTTTCTGACGCATAATCGGAAAGTTCTTCGGTATTGATCTTGCGGTCCGCCATAAAATAACAGCAAAGATACTTATTATCTACCGGCACAGTAACGCTGGTAACGATTCCCTCAAAGCCGTTGATGACCTCTTCGATCTCACCAAGCTCGATCCGCAATCCTCTCAGTTTAATCTGGTTGTCCATTCTTCCGAAGAATTCGATCTCGCCTTCCGGATTGATTCTTGCCAGATCACCGGTCTTATACGCCCTTTCGCCATTCAGTTCTATAAAAACTGCGGCTGTTTTTTCGGGCAGATTCATATAGCCGCGTCCCACGCCGAGACCCGCAACTACCAGTTCTCCGGTTTCTCCGTCCGGAAGCACTTTATTGTCCTGATCTACCACATACACTTTCACGTTACCGTTAGGCGTACCAATGGTAATGTTTTTACCTTCCGTGATCACTTTCATGGTACAGCTTATGGTGGTTTCCGTGGGACCATAGCCATTCATGATATAAGCATCAGGATTAACAGCACGGATCTTATCGTAAAGCGCAGGAGGAAAGGCCTCTGCTCCCACATCAAACACTTTGATCTGTGAAACAGCCTTTTCAAGCTGCGGCAGGTCGATCATGTTGGACAGGTATGTAGGTGTTGTCGTCATGATATCAACGTTATTCTCTATGAGCAGTTCTCCAAGCATGATCGGATTCAGAATCTCTTCATCACTCGCAATTACCGCAGTCAGTCCATTGGTCAGCGGAATAAATTCTTCCAGAACGGACACATCAAAGGTCATGGCTGCCATGGACAGTGAGACGCTTCCCCGGCTTACATATCCGTAGGTTTCCGCATTCGCGGGATCCGGATTCACAAAATTGGCAAGGTTGATGTGCTCAATCATAACCCCTTTGGGCTTTCCCGTAGAGCCGGAGGTATAAATACAATAGCAAAGGTCATGCTCTTCAATCCCGGTATCCGGATTTTCCGTATTGTCATATTCCAGCAATTCCTCAAGAAACAATACGGTACAGGAAAGTTTTGCAAACAGTTCCCTGCGTTCCTCTGCAATTTCCTTTGTTGTGATAACAAAAGGGATTCCCGCATCTTCAAAAATATACTGTACTCTGTCATCAGGATAATCCGGTGCCGCTACCGCAAATGCACCACCGGACTTTAAAATTCCCTGTCGTACCGCATAAAAATCACAGCAGCGCTCCATTATGATGCCTACAATAGTCTCTCGCTGAATTCCTTTTTCAATGAGAGCATTTGCAATTCTGTTTGCTCTTTCATTTAACCGGGCATACGTGAATTTTTCTTTTCCCGATACCACTGCACACTTGTCAGGATGAAGCCTTACCTGCTCTTCGAACAGCTTTGTCACCGGCTGAAACACAAAGGAAAAACTGCTTTTTTCGTTAATTGCTGACATTTTTTCTCCTCCTAAAATGATATTATAGTGTTATTCATATCAATCGCACGAATATAGTCCATGGATTTTGAAATCTTTTTCACAAGCTCTATTCCGTGAATGTCGAATTCCTCGTAATCATGACTGTACTCCAAAGGATTAAAGTTGACTCCATTGTCACGGATCCTTAATCTGCACAGATCGTCCTCCAGACAGAGATTGATATCGATCCAGTTGGATGTCCTGCCGCCGTATTGAATAATGTTTACCGTCATTTCTTCTGCGCACACAGCTGCCAGATTTGCTTTATTTGCAGATACTCCCTTTTCCTTACAGAACTCCAGTATTCTTCTGTTAACGATCTGTGCTTCCTCCATGGTGCTTTTGATCGAAAAATCCAGATTCACGCCGGGATTCTTGTCCGGAACAATATAAAAGGTTGAATTTTTATGTTTTATTTTTCTGAAGATCCAGCCTGCAATTACTGTAATGATCTCTGTGGCAACGAAGCCTGCCGCAATTCCATCAATACCGGTTCCGTATATTTGCTTAAATATGTAAATACCCACATAAGTGGCCGGCAGGATTACCACTGCATTCTCAAGGAATGTGACAAAGCTTGCAATCGCCGTTTCTTCAATGGACTCATAATAGCTTATGATAAATTTATTCCAAAGATAGGGGATCACGCACAACGCAAAAATCCGGAGTGCATACACCATCTGTCTTCCAAGCTCTCCTCCACCGCTTCCAAACAGGATCGTAATCTGTTCCGTAAACGCCATAATAGCAACGAATATCACAGCCAATACAATATAACTGTACTTCAGCATCTTTTTACACAGAACCCGGATCCCCATGTAATCTTTCTCGCCGTAAAGAATTCCGGCAACATTGGGTATTACACCGATAATTCCACCCGTCAGCATTTCAACGATCAAAAGCACGTTATCGCAGACCGTAAATACTGCCATTCCGTCCTCTCCGGTCTGATGAAGGATGATCGTGTTAAGACCAAGGGCTTTTATAAAATTAGTTGCCATAAAAACCAACATCGGCACCCCTGCCACAAGTGCTTCTTTAATGATTCCAAAGTCCTTCCCTTTCAGCCGGACAAATTGGATATTTCGTTTATCGGAACGGATATAAAGTACAAAGATCGACATTGCAAACAAAAAGCCAAGTACTGTGGATAAAGATGCACCTGTAACTCCAAGCGGTGTATATCTCAAAAATATATAATCAAGAACAAGATTGATCACATTGGCCAGGATCAGATATGCGGATGCAAGTTCCGGATGATTTTCCACGCCAAGATAATTTACAACCAGAAGTCCGATGCCGATGACCGGTGCACCCAGCATACTGATACGGATATAGTCCCTTGTATAATTTTGGAGAATGCCGCCACCCGGTACCAGAAGTCTGGCAATCGGAGCCGCTGTCGGGAATGCACAGACGGAAAAAATAATACCCACCATCAGTGTCACCAGAAACGTGGCGGAAAACAGCTTTGATGCGCTTTCCCTGTCTCGCCTGCCAAGCATATTTCCCACTGCTATGGAGCCGCCTATTCCAAGACAGTAACCGGTAAGCTGGACAATGGTTTCCACCGGAAGACTCATCGTAACCGCTGACATTGCTTCTACACCGATCAAATTACTCACAAAAATCGTATCCACAATGTTCCCCAGCTGAAGAGCCAGCGACATCATGATTCCCGGAACAATATACTTATTCAGTTTTGCACTTAATAATCTGTTGTTTCTTCTTTCTGCCATTTTATCTCCCTTTTATTTTCCTGCTTTTCTCTTATCTGTAACGATAAGGTATCCCCGCACGATCAAATCAGTTGCTATCAATACCACTACCGCCCATAGCAGACATTGGATCACATTATATTCATAAAATGCACTAAGACCGCCGATCAAATAAAATACCCCTATATGTACCGCATACATCTTAGATATTTGTTTGGAATAATAACACAGTCTGTTGTATACAAATTTCCATTTTTCTATTAACGGCATTATGTAAAATGCAATTGCGAATACAAACATTATGGTACAAAAGCTTCCTATTACCTTTATTAACCCCGGTATTCTATATTGTCCGATCATGTAATTAAAGAATTCTTCAACATCCGGATGTAATACCACACAGCCGGCAAACCATATTACCGCTGCTATTCCACACAGGATTCCGGTCTTTTTATAGAAACTTCCCTTTTCCTTTTCGGGGATTCTCCGGATCACCATTCCAAAAACATATCCCAGAAACACATAGCTCAGATAGGGAAAGAAGCAGAAGCTTGTTTCACCCTTCCCTCCAAAGGTCATGTCCAGGATCCGGTTAAGAACTGGGTGATCAGAAACCAGTAATGCCGTAAACGGTGATAACAATCCTACTATTACAGCACTTATTATATAGCCGACCGGTTTTACTCCCAGTTTTTTGTATATTGCAAGTATAAAATAACACATTCCCGAGATAAAAAAGATATTTACGAATGTAAGCATGGAGTACAGACTGCCTTCATACAATTCCCTGCTTCCCGCTATTTCTCCCGTAATTAAAATTCTTATATGAAAACTAACTACAATCACTGCGGCATAGCATAAATTACTTAATCCCTGATAAATTAATAATCTTACACCGTTTTTAACCATATCCTTTGGTTGGGAATACCGTGTGAAAACACTTCCGAACCCCATGGTAAACAAATATAAGCAGGCGCCGGTCGGCATAAACAGTGCAAACATAATTTTATGTACACTTGATTCTGCTGCTTCCGCGCCCGCTATCGTCTGAAATGAATGTATAAAGATGATCATGATCATCAGAAAGCCTTTTACTAAATCAAGCTCCTTCTGCCGCCCTACATTCACTTCTTTGTCTTTTAAAGAAAACATAGCCTCCACCTTTCCGATTTTACGATTTATCAGGGGCTTTTTCCCCACCATTATTATACAACAGCTTTTCGAAAAAAAAATGAGATTTGCATGAATCGACACAAAAATGTAATGAATTGACCTTGATGCGTCGAAGCGGCTCAATTACGCACTTAATAGTCATCCGAGATTCCGTTTTGAAGACAACTTTCAAATTTTGTTCTTAAAAATCGGTTTACTGTCAATAAATCGTACGGTATAATAAAATGTGGACTGAAATTGTCCGGTATCAAGGGCAGCAAAACTACTGCATGCAAGGGGTTCGCAAAAGAGGAAGGGGAACTATACAAAATGACAATTTATATCTGTGACGATTCCAGGAGTGATCTGCTACGTCTGCATCATCATCTGCAGGAATATCTGTCTCACCTTGACCGGAAAATCATGATAGAAGCATTTTCATCCGGAAAAGAGCTTCTTCAGCGATATGAGGAAACACTCGATAAACCATCCCTTATTTTTCTGGACATTTATATGGATGCGCCGGATGGTATGAGTGTGGCACATATGCTGCGTGAAAAACATTATAACGGCGGTCTGATCTTCACAACGAGTTCCCTGGAGCATGCCATGGACAGTTATAATGTGGACGCGTTATATTATCTGCAAAAGCCCTATGATCATGAGGACTTTATGAATGCAATCAGACGCTGCAGATCCATCTTTGAAAATAGTTCCAAGCTGTATCGGGTGAATGTCCAGGGAAAGGAAGTACAAATTCCACTCAAGGATATTCTGTATTTTGAAGCCGGCCGTCATGTGACGCTGATCCATACCCTTACCGATACTATTTCTGTAACAAAGGTTCTGTCCGGAGTCTGTGAAGATTTTGAACAGAATCCTGAGTTTATCAAAGTAGGACGCAGTTACCTGGTCAATCGTCTGTATGTCCGCAGTGTGACTCAGACAGATATTGAAATGATGAATTCTGTAATCATTCCCATTCCGGTCCGGCTCCAAAGAGAAATCCGGCAGCAGCTTACTTCAAATATTTTTTCAAAGAAATAACGACTTGTTCCCATAAATCCAGGGTACTGTCTGAAAGAACTTTGATCATATCTTCCTTGTGTGCTTTAGATGCCAGTTCCAGTTGATAAAATTTCTCTCCGAGCCCTGCATGTCCGATTCCCCGTGCCTCTCCTTTTAACTGGTGCGTCAGATGGGTGAAGGCTTCAAAAGTATTTTCTTCAGAGAGATTTTTTTGATATGTATTAAATAATTCTCTTTTGGCATCATATTCTTCCATAAAGCAATTCAATATTTCCAGATAGAAGTTCCAGTCATTACCGGCATAGGACAGTCCCTTTGATACATCTATTCCCAGACCTGCAAGCTGTTTCTCCAGAAGATCATCTCTTCCCGCAAAAGCAGGATCAACCTCCTTTTTCATGCCCGGATTCGCAGGAATCTCTGCTTTTTCGCAGGAAATTCCATCTGCATAATGTATGAGATTTTTGGGAAGATACTGATAAATCACCGCTTCCAACTGTTTTCCTTCTACCGGTTTTTCCAGAAAATCATCAAAGCCCTCTTTCAGATAAACTTCCCGTGCATCCTGAAAGGCATTGGCTGTAATGGCAATTACCTTACTGTCCGTACAAAAATGTCCGCTGCGTTTCTTCATAATATGAAGCGTTTCAATGCCATCCAGCTCCGGCATGAGATGATCCATAAAAATCAGGTCATAATGCTCTTTTGTAATGGCACTTAAGCATTCCCTGCCACTCGCCGCAAGAGTAACCTGTACCTTAAGATATTTTAAAAGCCCCTGGAAAACAAAGCGGTTCATCTGATTATCGTCCACCACCAGGATCTTTGCTTCCGGAGCCGTAAAGGAAGGAAGCATTGAAAAAGGTATTTCCGCATTTGCGTCCGGGAATATGGAAAACGGTCCTATTTCTGCTGCATCTGCAATCTGCTGTGTAAGCTCAAAGGAGAAAATCGAGCCAACACCGTATTCACTGTCAATCATTAATTGACTTCCCATCTGCTGTAATAACTGGCTGGCTATGGAAAGACCGAGTCCGGCACCTTCAATGTTTCTGTTAAGTTTCTCATCCACGCGACAGAATGCATTGGTGAGACGTGCAATATCCTCTTTACGGATTCCAATGCCGGAATCCTCAACCGATACCTCAATGGCTACGGAATCAGCCTGGCGTTGCTTCTGGGAAACACACAAACGTACATAGCCATCATTTGTATATTTCACTGCATTCGTCAACAGATTAAACAGAATCTGCTGAAATTTAAGATCATCTCCAATCAGCTTTACAGGAAGATGTTCATCAATATATACCTCCAGCCGGAGATTCTTACTGTCCGTCTGGAGCCGGATAGCATCCACCGCATTGTTTAACAGCTTACCTGTTTCATAAGTAACAAGCTGGAGTTTTACACTTCCCCGTTCCATACGTGAATAATCGAGGATATTGTTCACAAGAGATAACAGAATGTTGCCGGACTTCTTGATATTTCCGGCATATACACATATCTGAGGTTCTCCGGATTCACGCATGATCATTTCATTCATACCTAATATGACATGAATAGGTGTGCGGATCTCGTGGGAAATATTCGCAATAAAAGTACTTTTGGCAAGGTTCGCCTCTTCTGCCCTGCGGGCCATTTCATTCAGCTCCTGGATATGAAGCTGTTGATTGGTATCATCCGTTATTTCGATGAGATAACCCTGAATGCTGTTTCGTTTTCCCATAGTAAAAGAACTGAGTCTGCATTTGAGGATCCGCTCGTTTCTGGTATAGTAACGGGTTTTATCAATATCCGGATTAAAAAGTGCTACCCAGCTGCCAAACTCCTTATAAAGGAATTTCTCTTTGGGAGGAATTTTGTGATCCATCAGGAGATTTTCCAGTTCCGGAAAGTATTTTCTTGCGACATCATTACTTCCGATATATTTTCCATGGCGGCTGAATGAAATATAACCGTATTCACGGCGGTCTTCTCGAATATGCTCCGCATTGATGGACAGATCATACAGATTGGTTCTTCGGAACAATACAAACAAAAGCACCATATTGAGCACATAGGAAAAGGGAAGAAGCTGGATCTCACATTTGGTAATACTTTCCACTGCATATACCACCATACAGAACAGCTCCGTAGCCAGAAGAAAAAACGTATTCATATAAGAGACTTTGTTTTTGTTCCGGAAAGCATAGATCATAACTCCGAGGTCTATTACTGCATAGACCACGATCAGACAATCATAAAGGATATGTGCCGGCCCGTCCTGTGTGACAAGAAAAGTAACTCCATGCCTCTGAACGATGGAAACACTGCTATAATATATGGTACTGTAACCACCCGTATAGGAAAGTCCAAGAACCACAAATCCGACGATAGACATGACTGTAACGATCCAGACAGGAACCTTGATCCTGCAGAACTGGGCAACAGAAAGGAAAATAAATAAGGTAAGGAAAGTTCCATCCAGATATGCGATCCGGTTTGCAAGAAGAGCTTCCTCCAGATTATGAGACATGGCAAGCTGCCAGTAACCAAAGTTTACAATTGCTGTTGTCATGGTAGAAAGTACATGATAATTTCTACGATACTGACTGGTAGCGACAAGCGTCAGAATCAGCAACAATACAGAGAATGCAAAGGCAGCAAAATACAAAATGACCATGAAATATTTCCTCCTCATTTTCCTGCGCATCTGTAGCATATCCTGCTCTACACCCTGCTTTGCAGGATATCCGTCTGCTGATAAGCATAATTCATTGTACACAAAAAGGGAGTACGATTACTCCCTTTTGTGTCATGTGGCTTACAGAAGAACCCTGAAATTACATTGCATCAACAACTGCACCCAGTACATCAAGTAAAGCAGCCATAGAATCATTTAATACAACTGCATCTTCCTCGGTAATGGAATCCTGGGAAATCTCTCCCATCTGTGCCATAATATCCTGTGTCTGGGTAAGCGCCTCTTCGATCTCATCATTCTGCTCAATTTCATCGGACATGTAAGCAGCTTCTACAGTATCATATACTCCGGATAAGGTGCTGTAATTTTCCTGTAAGATAGCGAAGGTTTCATCGGAACATCCCTCGGAAGCTGCTTCCTCACCGCCCTCGGTCATGGTCATGCCATCAACAACGGAAGACAGGGCATCCAGAATGTCAGCCATTGCAGAATTCAGAGTAACTGCATCCTCCTCGGTAATGGAATCCTGGGAAATCTCACCCATCTGGTTGATCACATCAGCTGCCTGGTTCATAACATCTTCAATAGCTTCATCTGCTGCGATTGCATCATTTTCATAAAGCTCTTTTACTGCATTGTAAGCTTCCGTCATGGCTGCGTAGCTGTCCTGCAGAGCAGAGAAGGTCTCATCGGAACACATCTCTCCATCTGTGGAAGCTGCAGCAACATCCTCGGTTGCAGCACCTGTGGTGGTCTCATCGGATCCGCCACATGCAGTAAGCATGGACATTGCCATAACACCTGTTAACAATACTGCTAATAATCTCTTCTTCATAATAATTTTCTCCTTTTTTTGATTACTACCGCTCCTACGGTATATTAGTATATTACATGTTTCAACTGTAAAAAACAATACTTTCTTCCAAATTGTACCTCAAAGTGCCAAATTGTCAGCACTTTGGTTGGTCATCCATACAATCTTTCCGGACATCTCTCATATTTCTCAGAGTACTATTACAGCGGCATCAAGCCCCTCTATTTTTCCATCAAAGGGTTTCTCTCTAAGTAAATCATATTTTTGTGCATACTCATTAAACACTCTTGCGCTGCTGCTGCAGTTGAAGATCAAAGCGAGTGTCTCTTCGCCATTTTTTCTGGTCAGGACGATCGTCTCTTCCCCGTCCCTTGCAGCTATTTCCAACGGTTCACCCTCTACGATACATGCATGGTTTTTTCGCACCTTCAGCAGCTGCTTATACCATTCAAACATCTCTTTATCCTGGTATTCTTCATCCCAGTACATGCCACGTCTGCAATCCGGA
>CAKRRU010000002.1 GCA_934394515.1 uncultured Acetatifactor sp. | reverse complement strand
CAATAAAATTATAATTTACAAGAAATGTTTCACTTTAGCCAGACACGGAAGACTAACGTAAACATACTATTGTAGTGTAGACAATCTGGCAGCTTTTGTCAATACATATTTTGCGGATTTTTGCAAAAAATATAACACAAAACATTATGCATAAAAATGTGGTCAGAGGGTGTAAAATGGAGACTTTTCAAATTAGAACGGACCTGGCTCTGGAGGCAAGGGAAAGTGTTAACGAGGAAGAAAGCAGACTGAGAGGTGTGTCGGTAGAGGAGCATTATGAGGAAGAAACCGATATTCGTATTACCAAAGTCACGATAGATACGAAAAATGCTGAAAAAATGCTTGGAAAACCGATGGGAGTCTATGTAACGATGGAAGCACCGGCTATGGTGGAGCCGGATGATGATTATCATCGGGAAATCTCGGAAGCACTGGCAGAGGAACTTCTGAAGATGATGCCGCAGGAACGGGAGGAATTGTCTGTTCTGGTGGTGGGGCTTGGGAATCGTGAAGTGACGGCCGATGCCCTGGGACCGCAGGTGGTAGATAATCTGCTGATTACCAGACATGTAGTCAGGGCTTATGGCAAGGCGGCTTACAACTGTACCAGGATGAATCTTGTCAGCAGTATCGAGCCCGGAGTTATGGCAAAGACGGGCATGGAGACTGCTGAGATCATAAGCGGAGTAGTAAAAGAGACCGGACCGGAAGCGCTTATTGTAGTGGATGCATTGGCGGCACGCAGTACAAAGCGGCTGAACCGGACCATCCAGATTACGAATACGGGAATCCAGCCGGGTTCGGGTGTGGGGAATCATCGGAATGCGTTGACCAGAGAGACACTGGGGGTACCTGTCATCGCCGTCGGTATTCCGACAGTGGTTGACGCAGCTACGATCGTGGGGGATGCACTGGAAAAGCTGATGAGCGGAGAAAAGGAGTTTGATGCTGTGAAATATATGGGGCAGCACAGAATGGCATTTGCGGAGCTGAATAATATGTATATGACAGGAAAAGATATTGATTCTGTGATCAAAAGAGTCAGTTATACGGTGTCAGAGGGAATCAATATCGCCATGGAAAAAAATTGGGCATAGACGCATATATATAAGGAAGACAGTGCCGGAAGGGGAGTGGAAACCGTAGAAAACACAAAAGGTATCAGGAACAGGATTGCGATGATGCTCATGACCGCCTGTTGTGGATTCTTTCTGCTGGACGGCGGGGAAAATGAATTTCCGGTATTTGCGTATGTCGAAAACCGGCAGCAGACGGAAGAGGGAACGGACTTTCTGCTGGAACAGACGCTGAAAGAAACAATCCCACTGCTGGGATATGGAAATATGGCGGAAAAGGGAACACAGAGTCCGGAGGATGAGACAACCTGCAGGACTTTGACAACGGAAGATCTGATCAGTGAGGAAATCATAATTCCGAAAGAAGATACGGCTCCGCAGCAGCCGGCGGAAGCTTTGCAGGAACCACAGATAACTGCAACCGGAGATTTTATACCTGCAGAACAGCAGCTGCAGATCGATCTTGTGCAATTGACGGATTATGAAACACTGGTAAGTAATTTTTACACGATAGATGCCAATACGATGGCGGGAAGTGACCAGCTGGCGGTGGATAAACTCATGGGTGTGGACATGACACTTCCGCGTGAAGGAGAAGAACCGCAGATACTGATCTATCATACGCATTCCCAGGAAACCTTTGCCGATTCGGTGCCGGGGGACTGTAACACCGGTATCGTGGGAGTGGGAGCGTATCTGGCAAAGGTACTGACAGAACAATACGGGTATCATGTACTTCACCATACCGGACAGTATGATGTGGAGACAAGGGACAATGCCTATTCCAGAGCCCTTCCTGCGGTGGAACAGATCCTGGCAGAAAATCCGTCCATACAGGTTGTTATAGATCTGCACAGGGATGAGGTGGCGGAAAGTACCAGACTGGTTACGGAGATTGAAGGCAGACCCACTGCAAAATTTATGTTTTTTAACGGCCTCAGCCGTACCCGGAAAACGGGGGATATTGATTATCTATACAATGAAAATCAGGAGGCAAATCTGGCGTTTTCATTTCAGATGCAGCTGAAGGCGGCAGAATATTATCCGGGACTGACACGGAGAATTTATCTGAAAGGATATCGTTATAATATGCATCTGCGTCCCCGGACACTTTTGATAGAACTGGGGGCACAAAACAATACCGTGGAGGAAGCAAAAAATGCCTGTGATCCGCTGGCACATATTCTGGATATGGTACTGCGGGGAGCATAAGCGGTTACATATAAAATCATAGACAAGATTTCAGAATTCTGCTACAATCGTAAGTTGCAGGGATGGCTGTGGAAAAGGCAGTCACTCTTACTTTTGAACTGTAACAGAAAGGAAATCATAAATGGCAGCAATAGACCAGAGCAAGATCCGCAATTTTTGTATTGTGGCACATATAGATCACGGTAAATCCACCCTGGCGGACCGTATTATCGAAAAAACAGGACTCCTTACCAGCAGAGAGATGCAGGCACAGGTTCTGGACAATATGGATCTGGAACGGGAGCGCGGTATCACGATCAAAGCGCAGGCGGTGCGTACCGTGTACAAGGCACAGGACGGCGAAGAATATATTTTCAATCTGATCGATACTCCGGGACATGTAGACTTTAACTACGAAGTAAGCAGATCCCTGGCAGCCTGTGACGGAGCAATCCTTGTTGTGGATGCGGCACAGGGTATCGAAGCACAGACCCTGGCCAATGTCTATCTGGCACTGGATCATGACCTGGATGTATTTCCTGTCATCAATAAAATCGATCTGCCCAGTGCGGACCCGCAGAGAGTCATCGAGGAGATCGAGGATGTGATCGGCATTGAGGCACAGGATGCACCACTGATTTCTGCGAAAAACGGTATCGGCATTGAGGAAGTGCTGGAACAGATCGTGAAGAAGATTCCGGCACCGAAGGGGAATCCGGAGAATCCCTTGCAGGCACTGATCTTTGACTCCGTATATGATTCCTATAAGGGAGTTATCATTTTCTGCCGTGTGATGGAAGGCACGGTAAAAAAGGGTACGGTGATCCGCATGATGGCAACCGGTGCGAAGGAAGAAGTCGTGGAAGTAGGCTATTTCGGTGCAGGACAATTTATTCCCTGTGACGAGCTTTCTGCCGGAATGGTAGGATATATTACCGCTTCTATTAAAAATGTAAAGGATACGGCGGTAGGTGATACGGTAACGGATGACAACAATCCCTGTGCGGAGCCGCTGCCCGGTTATAAAAAGGTGCAGTCTATGGTGTATTGCGGTCTCTATCCCGCAGACGGTTCCAAATATCCGGATCTGAGAGATGCACTGGAAAAGCTACAGTTAAATGATGCCTCCCTGTTCTATGAGCCGGAGACTTCGATTGCCTTGGGATTTGGTTTCCGCTGCGGTTTCCTGGGACTGTTACATCTGGAGATCATCCAGGAGAGACTGGAGAGAGAATATAATCTTGATCTGGTGACCACCGCACCCGGCGTTGTCTATAAAGTACACAAGACCAACGGCGAAGTGATCGAACTGACCAATCCTTCCAATCTGCCGGATCCTTCGGAGATCGAGTACATGGAAGAACCGGTCGTCAATGCGGAGATCATGGTGACAAGCGAGTTCATCGGTTCGATCATGGAGCTGTGCCAGGAGCGCCGCGGCAAATATCTCGGCATGGAATATATCGAAGGCACCAGAGCCTTATTGAAATACGAACTGCCGTTGAATGAGATCATCTATGACTTTTTCGATGCTTTGAAATCCCGTTCCCGCGGTTATGCTTCATTTGATTATGACCTGAAAGGATATGAGAGATCCAACCTTGTGAAGCTGGATATTCTGATCAACCGTGAGGAAGTGGATGCACTGTCCTTCATCGTTTTTGCCGATTCGGCTTACGAGAGAGGACGTAAAATGTGTGAAAAGCTGAAGGACGAGATCCCCAGACACTTATTCGAGATCCCCATTCAGGCGGCGATCGGCGGCAAAGTGATCGCAAGAGAGACAGTGAAGGCGATGCGTAAGGATGTACTGGCAAAATGTTACGGCGGCGATATTACCCGTAAGAAGAAACTGCTTGAGAAGCAGAAAGAGGGTAAAAAACGTATGCGCCAGTTCGGCAATGTAGAGATCCCTCAGAAGGCATTCATGAGTGTACTGAAGCTCGATGACGATAAATAATTATCGATGGAGATTTATATGGAACACAAGGAATTGGAATTATATATTCACATTCCCTTTTGTGTAAAAAAGTGCAGCTATTGTGATTTCCTGTCCGCACCGGCGACGGAGCAGACGATCGGAGCTTATATGGCTGCACTTTTTGCAGAGATCAGGGGAAGAGCGGCAGCGTATGAAGACCGCAGGGTGACAAGTATATTTTTAGGCGGGGGAACACCGTCTCTGTTATCCGGTGAATACGTGCAGCAGCTGATGCACATTATCCGGGAGAACTTTGAGGTGGCGCAGGATGCGGAGATCACGATGGAGGTGAATCCCGGAACTGCATCTGAAGAGAAGCTTCGCAGCTTTCATGCAGCCGGAATCAACAGACTCAGCATCGGCATGCAGTCGGCACAGGCAAAAGAACTGCAAATACTTGGCAGAATCCATGATTTTGACTGCTTTTATGAGGTGTACCGGGAAGCGGTGGCAGCAGGCTTTCGGAATATAAACGTGGATGTAATGAGCGGACTTCCGGGACAGACGTTAGATACGTATCGGGATACGTTGGAAAAAGTGCTGCATCTGGATCCCGTGCCGCAGCATATATCCGCGTACAGCCTGATCGTGGAAGAAGGAACTCCCTTTGCCACAATGCAGGAAAAAGGGAAACTGCCGCTGCCTGATGAAGATACGGAACGGGCTATGTACGAGGAGACGATAGAGATTCTGGCACAGTATGGATTCAGGCGTTATGAAATCTCTAATTATGCGATCGAAGGCTATGAATGCAGACATAATGTGGGATACTGGGTGCGCAGGGAGTATCTGGGCTTCGGGATCGGAGCGGCGTCCATGGTCGATAACGTGAGATTTCAGAACAAAAGAGCACTTACGGAATATCTGAAGCATCCACTGGAATGCAGGGAAGAAGTGCAGAAGCTTACGGTACAGGACCGGATGGAAGAGACCATGTTTCTGGGATTGCGCCTGACAAGAGGCGTATCCTACGAGGCGTTTCAGAAACAGTATGGCAAGCGGATGGAAGAAGTCTATGGAAAAATCATAGATCAGAATATTGCAGACGGTCTGCTGACGGTAGACTGCACGGAATCTGGGGAACGTTTTCTTGCGCTGACAAAGAGAGGGCTGGATTTGAGCAATTATGTGATGGCACAGTTTTTATTCTGAGAATCCGGAGAGACTGACAGGCACTTGTGGACAGAAAAATACATAAACTATCATAAGCAACTGTCCCACGGAGGTGCTTTTTGAAGACCTTTCAGCAGCCATTAACCGCACACGAAGAAGCTTATTATATCCGTATGCTCCGTGAAGGTACCGTGGAAGAAGCCAGACAGGCAAAGGAGATCCTGGTGGAGAGAAACTTACGTCTGGTGGCACATATTGCAAAAAAATACCAAAATATAGATGAGGATATGGAAGACCTGATCTCCATTGGATGTATCGGGCTGATCAAAGCAGTGAATTCCTTTGATTCCGGCAAAGGGAGACTGGCAACTTATGCCTGCAGATGCATTGACAATGAGCTTCTGATGATGCTGCGCAGCCGCAAAAAGCTTTCCAGGGAAGTATCATTATATGAACCGATCGGTCAGGACAAAGAAGGAAATGCCATACACCTGCTGGATATCATTCAGGAAAAGCAGAAGGACGTGGTAGAGGATCTGGAGCTGGGAAGAAATATAAAGAGACTTTTCCTGGCATTGGACAAATGCCTGACGGAAAGGGAGTACCGGATCCTTGTCTTACGGTACGGGGTGCTCGGAAGGAAGGAGCATACGCAGCAGGAAGTGGGAGATATGCTTGGAATATCCAGAAGCTACGTATCACGTATGGAAAAAAGGGCACTGCACAAACTGGCACAGGAACTTCGTGAGGACTAAACACGACCTTGTCAATTTATGGACACTGTGATATATTTATTTCTATAAGTGCTTACTTATCTGCACGTAAATATTACGATTCGATAAAAGGGGGAAAAGGGATGCATTTTGTAAGGACAGAAGACTTAAAAACCGGAATGCGTCTGGCCAGACCGGTATACAATAAGAAAAGTATTCTGTTATTTGACAGGAATTCCCTTTTGTCAGTACAGGCAATAGAAAGTATACGTAATTTCGGCTTGCTCGGTATTTATGTTCTGGAACCGGCAGAACCGCTGCCTCCCATGACACAGGAAGATCTGGAATTTGAACGGTTTCAGATCAAGGCTGTGAGCAGCATCGAAGAGGAACTGGATCGTATTCTGAAGACCAGAAAACAGAGCCGGACACAGGCAATCGCGGATATGGTGATCCGCAACTATGGACATTTAGATGAAAAAATCAATTTCTACCAGAATCTGAGAAGCCTGGAGGACTATGTCTCCAGACATTCCCTGAATGTGGCAATACTCTGCGCCATGATCACCCATGTAATGAATATAAGACGGGAAGAACAATATCATACAGTGTGTGCGGCGATCCTTCATGATATGGGAAAGCTAAAGAAGCATGATGAGGTATATTATGGAGCCCCGTATTCCGGAGATGATATGCTGAGAAACTGTGAAACACAGGAAGAGGCATATAGCGTGATAGAAGAAGCCTTCGCAACGGATGGTCCCGGAATCCGAAGGATCTGTCAGCAGGCGGCCAGAAAGCAGCTGGATCTTTTCCCGGAGGAAGGAAAAGAAAGCCGGTATAAGATGCTCGCAGGAGCAAATGTTTTACTGGTGGCGAACCGCTTTGATGAGATCACGGCCATGACATTACAGGGAACGGCACAGTCAGAAGTGAAGGCAATACAGGAATTGCTGGATCATCCTGAAGTATATGATCAGGAGACGGTCAGAGCACTCATAAAATCTATTAATATTCTGCCGCCGGGAGCAAGTGTCGAACTTAGTACGGGAGAAAAGGCACTGGTATTGAATGAGAACGAGAACAATGTCTTAAGGCCTACGGTAGTAAGCTTCCGTGACAACAGTATTTTAACGCTGTCCCTTCCGGAAAATGATGACATTACAATTGTGGATGTCATGAAGACGATGGATAACCGTTATATTATGAAAAGATAAGCTCAGCAAAGTGAGGAACAACAATTATGCCAACAATAGAAGAAATACTCAGGGCTGCAAAAGAAGCAGGAGCCAGTGATGTGCACCTTACGGTGGGAATTCCGCCGAAAATGCGAGTGAACGGTAATCTGATCACCATGGATTATCCCAAGATGCTTCCTGCGGATACACTGGAAGTCCTGGTCAATATTATGACTGAAGTGCAGCGGGAACGTTTTGAAGAACGCGGAGAATACGATATGTCCTTCTCTATTCCGAACTGCGGACGTTACCGTGTAAACGCCTATAAGCAGAGAGGCTCTGTAGCGTTGGCATTCCGACTGGTGGGAACCGTGGTGCCTTCTCCGGAGGAACTGGGCGTACCGGAATCGGTTGTGGAATTATACCAGAGAAAACGTGGACTGGTATTGGTCACCGGCCCTACCGGAAGCGGTAAATCCACCACACTTGCGGCGATCATTGATAAAATTAATAATAACAGGGACGCACATGTAATTACGCTGGAGGATCCTATCGAGTATCTGCATCAGCATAAAATGTCTATGGTCAATCAGAGAGAGATCGGTATCGACTCCAACAATTACGCCAATGCACTGAGAGCGGCCCTCAGAGAAGATCCGGATGTTATTCTGGTGGGTGAGATGAGAGATTTTGAAACCATCAGTGTTGCCATTACAGCAGCAGAGACGGGACATCTGGTACTGTCCACATTACATACGATCGGTGCGGCCAGTACCGTAGACCGTGTGATCGATGTATTCCCGCCGCACCAGCAGCAACAGATCAGAGTACAGCTTTCCAATACGCTGGAGGCCGTGATATCCCAGCAGCTGATTCCCACGGCAGATGGGAAACACCGTGTGGCGGCTTTTGAGGTCATGCATGCCAATCATGCGGTGCGTAATCTTATCCGGGAAGGAAAATCCCATCAGCTGGCAAGTGTTATGCAGACGAACCGTAAGCTGGGAATGATCACCATGGATGAGGCGATTGTACAGCTGTATTTCGAAGGCAAGATCGACAGGGAGCATGCGATCCAGTTTGCACAGGATCCCGACAGTATGGAAAATAAGATCTGATGAAATGACCGGTGGCTTTGCGGAGTACCGTAAGCCGCCGGAATAAAAAATATATTCTAAATACAAATTCTAATATTATCTGTTTTACGTTATTGATTATTATGTCCGAAGCATTGTCAGGGGCATTCTTAAAACTTCCATTATTTTATTCACAAACTCTATAAAGGTTTTTCTTTAAGACGTTCAAAAAGGAGGTATTTTATGTTTACAACTATTTATTCGGCCGCAGTTTACGGACTGCAGGCACAGCTGATCCGTGTGGAAGTGGATCTTGCGGGAGGACTTCCGGCGTTTCAAATGGTAGGTTCCCTGGGAAGTGAAGTCAGAGAATCCAAAGAAAGAGTATGCGTTGCCATGAAAAATTCCGGATTTCAGCTTCCGCCCTGTCATATTACAGTCAATCTTGCACCGGCGGACAGGCGTAAGGACGGTACTGCATTTGACCTTCCGATAGCAATGGGATTATTAAGAGATATGGAACTTTTGCCGGAGGAAACCTTGCAGGATACATTGTTTCTGGGAGAACTGGGATTAAACGGGGAGATTAAAAAGGTAAAAGGTGTACTTCCCATTGTACAGGAGGCGGTTAAAAAGGAGATCAGGAAGATCGTAGTACCCGGAGAAAACGCACTGGAGGCAGCAGTGATCCCGGGAATTACGGTGTGGGGAGTGAACAGTCTTACAGAGCTGGTGGCCGCATTGCTGAATCCGTCCGAGGAGGGAAAACATATTTATAAACCAAGGATCCGGGCAGAGGAACTGTTGCAAAAGGAAGGCGGAAAGGGCAGGGGAGACTTCCGGGAGGTGACCGGACAGGAAAACGCCAAGAGAGGAGCCATGATCGCGGCAGCAGGATTTCATAATCTGTTAATGGTGGGACAGCCGGGAGTGGGGAAATCTATGATAGCAGGGAGAATTCCCGGAATTTTGCCGCCGCTTACATTGGAAGAAAGTCTGGAAGTGACCGGAATCTTCAGTGTGGCAGGCCTGCTTTCGGCAGGACAGGCGCTGATCACGCAGAGACCGTTTTTTGCCCCGCATCATACGGTTACCCAGGCTGCGCTGATCGGAGGAGGAACCGGTATTCCGAGACCGGGAATGGTATCACTGGCGCACAGGGGAGTACTCTTTTTGGATGAATTGCCGGAATTCTCAAGAACGGTACTGGACAGTATGCGGCAGCCGATGGAAGATCACAAAGTACAGATCGCCAGGGCGGCAGGGATGATCAACTATCCGTCGGATTTCATGCTGGTGGCGGCAATGAATCCCTGCCCCTGCGGATATTATCCGGATCGTAATAAATGTCGCTGCACGCAGCCTCAGATCGAAAAATATCTGGGGAAAGTATCGGGACCGATTCTGGACCGGATAGATCTGTGTGTGGAATTACAGCCGGTAGATATTTTGCATTTACAGAGATCAGTTTTGTCAACGGGCAGTGAGGAGATGAAAGAGAAGATCAGATGCGCCAGAGAGATTCAGACAGAACGCTTTGCGGGAACAGGGTATCGTTTTAACGGAGATATCCCGTCGGCGGATATGGAGAAATATTGCGGGCTGGGAGCGGAAGAGACCGGGGTCATGGAGCGGATGTACGACACACTGAAACTCAGCGCCAGAGCGTATCATCGGATTCTGAAGACTGCCCGTACCATAGCAGACCTGGAAGGGAGTAAAAACATTATAAAAGATCATCTGCTGGAGGCAGCATGCTACCGGCCTTCGGAAAAATATTGGAATTAAAAAGGATAGAGGAAAATGACAGAAAAAGAGAGAATGTATGCCTATTGGATCTGCAGTATTCCCATGATCGGAGGAATCCGTGCGGGACAGCTGCTGGAACGTTTCGGAAGTCCGCAGGCGGTTTATGAAGCCGGGGTATCCGGATGGAAAGAAATACTGAGTGATTCTGTGGCAGAATACATGGACAGACAGAAAAAAAGCGGGGGATTGCAGGAGGAGTACCGTCAGCTGGAAGAAAAACAGATCCGTCTTGTACTGCGGGAAGAACCGGAATTCCCGGAGAAACTCCGAAAAATTCC
Source organism: uncultured Acetatifactor sp. (assembly GCA_934394515.1). Classification (GTDB taxonomy): domain Bacteria; phylum Bacillota; class Clostridia; order Lachnospirales; family Lachnospiraceae; genus Acetatifactor. The sequence goes on along the minus strand of CAKRRU010000002.1, from coordinate 45,640 downwards.
GGATCCGCCCTACGGGATCTTTTACAGGGGGATACTGCCGGAAAGCATGCAACCGTCCATAGCGGTCATTGGAGCCAGAGAATGTTCGGAATACGGTCGTTTCGTAGCGGAAGAACTGGGACGGTATCTGGGGAGCCGGAAGATCCAGGTCATCAGCGGCATGGCAAGAGGGATCGACGGTGTCAGCCAGCAGGCGGCACTGTCAGCGGGGGGAGTATCCTTTGGGGTGCTGGGATGCGGTGTGGATATTTGTTATCCCAGCCAGAACAGAGGATTATACGAACAGCTGCAGGAATCGGGAGGGCTGATCTCCACCTATGCTCCGGGGATACAGCCGATGCCTGCCTTTTTCCCACCCAGAAACCGTATCGTCAGCGGACTTTCCGATGCGGTGATCGTCATAGAGGCGAGACGGAAGAGCGGAACACTGATCACGGTGGACATGGCTCTGGAGCAGGGAAAAGATGTATATGTGGTACCGGGACGGATCACGGACAGACTCAGCGACGGATGCAACCGTTTACTCACGCAGGGAGCCGGAGTATTCCTCTCTCCGGAAAGCTTTCTGGAAGAATTTCTGGAGAACTGGGAGAAAAAACAGAATATTGTCGGTAATGATAACAGTAATTCAGAAAAAAAGAAAAATGCAAAACGAAAAAGAGCAGCAAAAGAAAATACGATCAGGAACCTGGAAGCATCATTGCAATGGGTGTACGGATTGTTGGACGCGGTACCGAAAGCAACCGAGGAAATTCTGAGAGACGCCTGGGAAAAAGGCGAGTATCCGGATATTACCACACTGAATCGGAAACTGATGGAACTGGAACTGATGGGATATGCGAAACAGAACCGGCCGGGCTATTTCAGCTTGTGAAATATTCCTTATTGACAACGCAGATATGGGAGGGAAAAGCAGAAGGGTTTGGCGCTTTTTGCGAATTGACAATAGTTTTGTAAAAGGGGTATAGTTATAGTCATATATGAGAGACTAGAAAGGTCAGGTGTCCCTATGAACGATAAAGATACTTACAGAATGCATACAAAAGTAATACAGATCGGTGACCGGAAGATCGGTGGGGGGAATCCCATTGCAATCCAGTCTATGACAAATACAAAGACGGAAGATGTAAAAGCTACGGTAGAACAGATCCTGCGTCTGGAAAAGGCAGGCTGCGAGATCATCCGGTGTACCGTGCCTACTTTGGAGGCGGCAGCGGCTATCCGTGAGATCAAAAAGCAGATCCATATTCCACTGGTAGCTGATATCCATTTTGATTATCGTATGGCGCTGGCGGCAATCGAAAACGGCGCAGATAAGATTCGTATTAATCCCGGTAATATCGGCAGCACAGAACGGGTAAAAGCGGTGGTGGATGCCGCAAAAGAGAGAAATATTCCCATTCGTGTGGGTGTAAACAGCGGATCGCTGGAGAAAACGCTGGTGGAAAAATATGGCGGAGTGACAGCCGAAGGCATTGTGGAAAGTGCGCTGGATAAGGTGCACATGATCGAAGACCTTGGATATGATAACCTGGTGATCAGTATTAAATCGTCGGATGTGCTGATGTGCGTAAAAGCCCATGAACTCCTGGCAGGAAAGACGGTATATCCGCTGCATGTGGGAATTACCGAATCCGGTACGGTAAACAGCGGCAATATCAAATCCGCCATCGGTCTGTCCCTGATCTTAAATCAAGGCATCGGTGATACCATCCGTGTATCCCTGACGGGTGACCCGGTGGAAGAGATCAAGTCGGCCAAGCTGATCCTTCGTACCCTGGGACTCAGAAAGGGCGGCATTGAGGTAGTATCCTGTCCGACCTGCGGCAGAACGCAGATCGATCTGATCGATCTGGCAACAAAGGTGGAAAAACTGGTGGAAGATTATCCGCTGGATATCAAAGTGGCGGTTATGGGCTGCGTGGTAAACGGTCCCGGAGAGGCAAAGGAAGCTGACCTGGGTGTGGCAGGAGGTATTGGAGAAGGCCTGCTGATCAAACACGGAGAAATCATCAAAAAGCTTCCGGAAGATCAGCTGCTGCCTGCCTTAAAAGAGGAATTGGATCATTGGAGTTGAAAATAGATGAGTAAACCGTTTTTTGAAGTATTTTCGGCATTACAGCTGAATGAGAATATTCGTGACCTTATGGGGCAGACGGAGGTGGAGAGAGTCTCGGCGACAAAACGCAGGGACTTTCTTCGGGTGTATTTAAAAAGCACACGTCTGATTCAGAAGGCAGACATCTGGACAGCGGAACAGGAGATCAAAAAGCAATTGTTCCCCAATGCCAATCTGACGGTCAAAATATATGAAAAGTTTGAATTGTCATCGCAGTATAATCCGGAAAAACTGATGGACATCTATAAGGAAAGTATTCTGGAGGAGTTCCGGGAATACAGTCATATCCAGTACAATGCCCTGAAAACGGCAAAACTGGAGTATCCTTCGGAAAACGAACTGCTGCTGACAATGGAGGATACGGTCCTGAACCGGAGCATGGAAGGGGAGATCCTGCAGATCCTCGAGAAAATTCTTGTGGAACGCTGTGGATTTTCCGTGAAGATACATGCAGCATATGTGGAAAAGGAAACCGGACGTTTTCAGGAGGAAGAAGAACTGAAAATACGTCAGCAGGTGGATGCTATTTATAGCCGCGTCAGAGGCCGGCAAGGGAATGATACTGCAGATGCGGCGGTCTTAGGGGTACAGGAAGACAATGCCGTACAGGCCGATGGACAGAGCAAGACCGAGGAGTCTTCGGAAAAGCCTAAGACTGAGAATGCAGGCGGCATGACCAGAAGCTTCCAGGGAGGCGCCAGAGGAGAATTTAAACGAGGAGAGTTTAAGAAAGGTGAATTCCGTAAGGGAGGCAGCTTTGAGAAGGGCGCCTTGAAGAGATCTGATAATCCGGATGTGATCTATGGCCGTGATTTTGAGGACGAGGCCATGAAGATCGAGGAACTGATCGGTGAGATGGGAGAAGTGACCATCCGCGGCAAGGTTTTGTCGGTGGAGACCCGTGACATCAAGAATGAGAAGACCATTATTATTTTCAATATATCTGATTTTACCGATACAATGACGATCAAGATGTTCGTGCGTACGGATCAGGTAAAGGAAGTGAGCGGGGATATCAAGCCGGGAGCTTTCTTGAAAGTAAAGGGCATCTGCATGATGGATAAGTTCGATCATGAGCTGGCGATCGGATCCATTGCCGGAATTAAAAGGATCCCCGATTTTACCAATACAAGAATGGATACCGCTGCCCGCAAGAGAGTGGAGCTGCACTGTCATACCAAAATGAGTGATATGGACGGAGTCTCCGAGGCAAAGGATATCGTTAAGAGAGCCTACAAATGGGGACACAGGGCAATCGCTATTACCGATCACGGTGTGGTACAGAGCTTTACGGATGCCAATCATGTATGGGATGATCTCTGGACGGCAGAAAAAGGAAAACGCAAAGAAGCTGGGGACGAAAACCCCGACAAACAGGATTTCTTTAAAATCATCTATGGAGTGGAAGCTTACCTGGTGGATGATCTGAAAGAAATCGTGACGAATGACAAGGGGCAGGATCTGCATGAGGATTATGTGGTATTTGATATAGAGACCACCGGCTTTTCTCCGGTAAATAACCGTATCATAGAGATCGGTGCCGTAAAAGTATCCGGCGGAGAGATCGTGGATCGTTTTTCCACTTTTGTGAATCCGGATGTGCCCATTCCCTTCGAAATAGAGAAACTGACCAGTATCCGGGATGAGGATGTAATGGATTCCCCCATGATTGATGTGATACTGCCGCAGTTTCTGGAGTTCTGTGAAGGCTGTATCATGGTGGCGCATAATGCAAGCTTCGATATGAGCTTTATCATGGAGAACTGCAGGAGACTGGGATACCCGCAGGAATTTACTTACGTGGATACGGTAGGCATCTCCCGCGTATTGTTGAAGAATCAGTCAAAGCATACCTTGGATGCGGTGGCAAAGACTCTGGGGATATCTCTGGAGAATCACCACAGAGCCGTGGATGATGCGGAGTGCACCGCACATATTTTTGTGAAATTTATAAAAATGCTGGAAGAGGAAGACATACATACCCTGACGGAAGTGAATGCGCTGGGGGCTTCCAGTGTGGATGCGGTAAAGAAGATGCCGTCCTATCATGCAATCATTCTGGCAAAAAATGATCTGGGACGAATCAATCTGTACAGGCTGGTCTCCCAGTCCCATCTGACTTACTTTAACAAACATCCCAGAATTCCCAAGAGTCTGGTGATGAAGTACAGAGAAGGACTCATCCTCGGAAGTGCGTGTGAGGCGGGAGAACTGTACCGGGCACTGCTGGACGGACAGTCGGATGCCCAGATCGCGAAACTGGTAAAATTTTATGATTATCTGGAGATCCAGCCCTGCGGTAACAATAAGTTCATGATCGCATCGGAGAAGGTGCGGAGTGTGAACTCTATTGAAGATATCCAGAATATTAACCGTAAAATAGTGGCACTGGGAGAGCAGTTCCATAAACCGGTAGTGGCTACCTGTGACGTGCATTTCCTGGATCCCGAGGACGAGGTCTACCGCCGTATCATCATGGCGGGACGGGGATTTGATGATGCGGACGACCAGGCACCGCTGTTTTTACATACCACGGAGGAAATGCTGGAAGAGTTTTCCTATCTGGGAAGTGATAAAGCGGAAGAGATCGTCATTACGAATACGAATATGATCGCGGATATGATCGAGACGATTGCCCCGGTACGACCGGATAAATGTCCTCCCGTTATTCCGGACAGCGATAAGACACTGACAGAGATCTGTTACAACAAGGCGCATGAGATCTACGGACCGGATCTGCCGCAGATCGTAGAGGCGAGACTGGAGAAAGAACTGAACTCCATTATCAAAAACGGATTTGCCGTAATGTACATCATTGCACAGAAACTGGTATGGAAATCAGTCGAGGACGGATATCTGGTAGGCTCCCGTGGATCCGTAGGAAGCTCTTTTGTGGCAACCATGGCGGGAATTACGGAGGTCAATCCCTTAAGTCCTCATTATTATTGCAGCAAATGTCATTATGTGGATTTTGACAGTGATGAGGTAAAGGCGTATGCCGGTAAAGCGGGAATCGATATGCCGGACAAGGTATGCCCGGTGTGCGGCGAAAAACTGCATAAGGACGGTTTCGATATTCCCTTCGAGACTTTCCTGGGATTTAAAGGAGACAAGGAGCCGGATATCGATCTGAACTTTTCCGGTGAGTACCAGTCCAAGGCACACAAATATACGGAGGTTATCTTCGGTGCCGGTCAGACGTTCCGTGCCGGAACCATTGCAACTCTGGCAGATAAGACGGCTTTCGGCTATGTAAAGAATTATTTTGAAGAGCGCGGTATCCATAAGCGTACCAGTGAGATCGACCGTATTGCTTCGGGGTGTACTGGAGTAAGACGAAGTACCGGTCAGCATCCCGGCGGTATCGTTGTACTGCCTCTGGGACAGGATATTAACTCCTTCACACCGGTGCAGCACCCCGCAAATGATATGACCACGGATACCATAACCACACACTTTGATTACCATTCCATCGACCATAACCTGTTGAAGCTGGATATTCTGGGACACGATGATCCTACCATGATCCGTATGCTGCAGGATCTGACGGGGAGAGACCCCTTGACGATACCGTTGGACGGACAGGATGTCATGAGCCTGTTCCAGAATACAGATGCCCTGGGGATCACGCCGGAGCAGATCGGCGGAACGAAACTGGGGGCATTGGGAATCCCGGAGTTCGGTACGGACTTCGCTATGCAGATGGTTATCGACGCCAAGCCAAAAGCATTTTCCGATCTGGTGCGTATCTCCGGCCTGTCCCACGGTACCAACGTATGGCTGGGCAATGCCCAGGATCTGATCATGAGCGGTGTGGCTACGATTTCCACAGCCATCTGTACCCGTGACGATATTATGCTGTATCTGATCCAGATGGGCGTGGAGTCGGAGAAGTCATTCAAGATCATGGAAGCGGTACGTAAGGGAATGGTGGCGAAGGGGAAATGTGCCATGTGGGAAGAGTGGAAGGAAGATATGCTGGCACATAATGTGCCCCAGTGGTATATCGAGTCCTGTCAGAAGATCGAGTACATGTTCCCCAAAGCCCATGCGGCAGCGTACGTTATGATGGCATGGCGTATCGCATATTGCAAGATCCATTATCCGTTAGCTTATTACGGAGCGTTTTTCAGTATCCGTGCCAAGGCTTTCTCTTATGAGATCATGTGCCAGGGACAGAAACATCTGGAAAGCGTGATGGCAGATTATAAGAAACGCCAGGATTCACTTTCTAATAAGGAAAAAGATGCCATGGGCGATATGCGTATTGTACAGGAGATGTATGCGAGAGGCTTCGAATTCGAACCGATCGACATCTTCCGTGCGCAGTCAAGGTCTTTCCAGATCGTGGACGGGAAGCTCATGCCTTCCCTGAACAGTATCGACGGATTGGGAGAGAAGGCTGCGGATGCCATTGTGGAAGCGGCCAAGGACGGACCGTTCCTGTCCAAAGATGATTTCAGACAGAGAACAAAAGTATCCAAGACCATCATAGACCTGATGGATTCCCTGGGACTTTTGGGAGATCTGCCGGAGTCGAACCAGATCAGCATATTTGACCTGGTGTAACAGTTCAGCCATAAGATGACAGTCCCGGGGGCGTGGGCGCTTGCACACAAAGCCCCGGGGCTGAACTGTGGCTTCGGATTCGACGCATATTTCAAAATTTTTAAAAAACTTGAAAAAAACACTTGCATTTTTACAATAACCCTATTATACTATGCAAGTACTGTTTTTGTGGCTGATTGGTCAAGCGGTTAAGACGTCGCCCTCTCACGGCGAAAACAGGGGTTCGATTCCCCTATCAGCTGCTTATTCTTTAATAGAATAGCCCAACCCTGAAAAGTGTCGGAAAGCGTGGAAATGAAAGCTTTCGGGCATTTTTTATTTGCACTTTTTCACAGGACGGCATCGCAATCGCGAAAAAATCTTCTTGCCATTCCTATTTTTTTGTTGTATAGTGGTTCACGATTACTCAAAGCAGGGGAAAAATACGGCAAAGAGGCGGAAATAGGATGCCGTAGATCCGTATACAGACGGATAGATGGGAGTGCATATGGCAAAATATTTAGTTATTGTAGAGTCACCGGCCAAGGTGAAGACAATCAAAAAGTTTTTGGGAGCAAATTACGAGGTTATGGCCAGCCAGGGGCATGTGAGGGACTTGCCCAAGAGTCAGCTGGGATTTGATCCGGAACATGATTATGAACCGAAATATATCACTATAAGAGGAAAGGGAGATCTGCTGGCTGCGCTGCGCAAGGAAGTGAAGAAGGCAGAGAAAATCTATCTCGCAACCGACCCTGACCGTGAGGGAGAGGCTATCTCCTGGCATTTGTACTATGCTTTGAAACTGGAAAACAAGAAAGTATATCGTATCACTTTTAATGAGATCACCAAGAATGCGGTAAAGGAATCTTTGAAAAATGCACGGGAGATCGATATGAATCTGGTAGATGCCCAGCAGGCGAGACGTATGCTGGACCGTATGGTGGGTTATCGGATCTCACCGCTTCTGTGGGCAAAGATCAAGAGGGGCTTAAGTGCCGGCCGGGTACAGTCCGTAGCTCTCAGAATCATTTGTGACAGAGAAGACGAGATCAATGCATTTATTCCGGAGGAATACTGGTCCCTGGATGTAAATCTGAAAGCCAAGGGTGAGAAGAAGCCCATTTGCGCAAAATATTACGGCACCGTTCAGAAAAAGCAGGGGATCAGCAACAAGGAAGAAGCAGATAAGATCATGAATTCCCTGAAGGACGCAAAATATGAAGTGACGGAAGTACGTCATGGAGAACGTTTGAAAAAAGCTCCTCTGCCCTTTACGACTTCTACCCTGCAGCAGGAAGCCAGCAAGGTACTGAACTTCTCTACCCAGAAGACCATGCGTCTGGCACAGCAGTTATATGAAGGCGTGGATATCAAAGGAGAAGGTACGGTCGGACTGATCACTTACCTGCGTACCGATTCCACACGTGTATCCGAAGAAGCAGAGGCGCAGGCAGCGGAATTTATCGATGCTCATTACGGAGAAAAATATAAGACAGCGGCAGCTACGGAGAAGAAGAGCAGTCAGAAGATCCAGGATGCCCACGAAGCAATCAGACCCACAGATCTGAACCGGATGCCCGTGGCCATCAAGGAGCAGCTGCCCAGAGACCTGTTCCGGCTGTATCAGCTGATCTGGAAGCGTTTTGTGGCAAGCCGCATGAGTGCAGCACAGTATGATACTACCTCAGTGAAGATCCAGGCAAAGGATCAGGTCTTTACCCTGGCAACCTCCAGAATGCGTTTTGACGGTTTCATGAGCGTCTATACCCAGGAGGATGACAAGGAAGAGGAAAATGTGCTGGGCAGCAATCTGGATGAAAACAGTGTTCTGGAATTCCGGAGCTTCGATCCGAAACAGCATTTTACACAGCCGCCCGCACACTATACAGAAGCAAGTCTGGTTCGTGCCATGGAAGAGCTGGGCATCGGACGTCCCAGTACCTATGCACCGACCATCACGACGATCCTGGCCAGAAGATACATTGCGAAGGAGAACCGTAATCTCTACGTTACAGAGCTGGGTGAAGTAGTCAACAATATGATGAAAGAAGCATTCCCGTCCATCGTGGACGTGAATTTCACCGCCAACATGGAAGCGTTACTGGACGGTGTGGAAGAGGGCACGGTAAAATGGAAGACCATCGTGGCCAATTTCTATCCGGATCTGGATGAGGCGGTAAAAAATGCGGAGAAGGAACTGGCAGAGGTGACCATTGCGGATGAAGAATCCGATGAAGTATGCGAATTGTGCGGCAGACGTATGGTGATCAAATACGGTCCTCACGGCAGATTCCTGGCCTGTCCCGGCTTCCCGGAGTGCCGCAATACCAAGCCTTATTTTGAGAAAATCGGTGTTGCCTGCCCGAAATGCGGTAAGGATATTGTAATGAAAAAAACCAAAAAGGGCAGAAAATATTACGGCTGTATCGATAATCCGGAGTGCGATTTTATGGTATGGCAGAAGCCTTCGGGGGAAAAATGTCCCCGTTGCGGCAAATTGCTGCTGGAAAAGGGAAATAAACTGGTCTGCATGGATGAACAGTGCGGCTATGTGAAAAATAAACCGACGGAAGAGAAGTAGTTTCATATACTGTCAGAATTTTCTCATAAATTAACGCTATTTCCATTGTAATCTGAATTTACATGTGCTACAATGTGCATAACATCTGGTGGTTTCGTAGTATGTGTAGACGGAGGAAGATAGATGAGTAGCGTACAACTGTTGGACAAAACACGTAAAATCGGGAAATTATTACACAATAACAATTCCAGCAAAGTAGTATTCAGCGACATCTGTAAAGTGATGCGGGAAATTCTGAATTCCAACGTTCTGGTGATCAGCCGGAAGGGAAAAGTCCTCGGCGTGGGGAAATCCGACGGCATTGAACCGATCACAGAACTTTTGGACGATAATATCGGCGGATTTATTGATCCGATGCTGAACGAGAGACTGTTGGGCGTATTATCCACGAAGGAGAACGTTAATCTCGAGACGCTCGGTTTCGAGAATATTGATACGAGAAAATTTCAGGCCATCATTACTCCCATCGAGATCGCGGGAGAACGGCTGGGTACCCTCTTTATTTACAAATGCGATGAACAATACGACATTGATGATATTATCCTCTGTGAGTACGGCACTACGGTCGTAGGTCTGGAAATGCTGAGGGCAGTGAATGAAGAGAGTGCGGAAGAGAGTCGTAAGGTGGCCGTGGTGAAATCTGCGGTCAGCACCCTTTCTTTCTCGGAGATGGAGGCTATCACCCATATTTTTGATGAACTTAACGGTATGGAGGGAATTCTGGTAGCCAGCAAGATTGCTGACAGAGTCGGCATTACGAGATCCGTGATCGTCAATGCACTGCGGAAGTTCGAGAGTGCCGGTGTTATCGAGTCCCGGTCTTCCGGTATGAAAGGAACATATATTAAAGTCCTGAACGATGCTGTGTTTGACGAGATCGAAGAACTGAAGCGCCAGAATGGCAGAAACTGACCGGAAATGTAAGAAAATGCAGGAATAAGTAAAATTTAGGAAGAAGAGACTATTGCGGAAAATAGTCTCTTTTCTTTATATTTATGTTGAGAGCGTTTATTTTGCTATTGTGTTTTTGTCGAAATACTTTATAATAGAATAGAATGAGTATATGGTAGAAAGCGGTTTTTGGGCACTGTTGCCGGAAGACCGCAGAATGTGAGGTAATATGGTACAGACAAACGCATTTGATTATATCAATGTTCTGGACCGGGCAGCGGATGCCGCCTGGCAGCGGAATGAAGCGATTTCCAATAACATTGCCAATGTGGATACACCGGGATATAAGAGACAGGATGTAGCCTTTGAGTCAGTATTGCAGCAGGCTCTCGGCAATAACAGATATCAGTCTATGGACGATAAGGTGGCAAATGTCAACCTGAGCAGACTGCGGGGCAGGGCTTATGTGGACTATGCCAATTATTCTTACCGCCTGGACGGCAATAATGTGGATATTGAGAACGAGAATGTGATGCTGGCAGAGAATCAGTTGAAATATCAGGGCCTGATCAGCAGCATCAACCAGGAATTTACCAACTTACAGACAGCGATGAAGTGAGGAATTAGTATATGAGTATGTTTTCAGCATTTGATGTTACGGCATCGGGACTTACTGCACAGAGACTGCGTATGGATGTGATCTCTGAGAATGTTGCCAATGCCAATACGACCAGAACCGAGGATGGAACCCCCTACAGAAGGAAAATCGTTACTTTCCAGGAGAAAAATCCTCAGCAGACCTTCAGCCAGGTACTGCACAATGTGAGCAGCAGCTACTCGGGCAGCGGTGTAAAGGTAAGCCAGATCTTTGAAGATACTACGACAGAGATGAACATGGTATATGATCCTTCCCATCCCGATGCGGATGAGAACGGCTATGTGACATATCCTAACGTGAATATCGTTCAGGAAATGACGGATCTGATCGATGCCAGCAGATCTTATGAGGCTAATTCTACGGCATTCGGTGCCAGTAAGTCCATGGCATTAAAAGGACTGGAGATCGGTCAGTAATCTGACGGATCCCTGTTACCGGTTTCCGCAGACCACGGAACCGGAATACATGTAAGGAAGGACATGGTTTATTAAAATGGATATTTCAGCAATTACAGCTTTGAACAGTGTAAACGGTACTGCCACAGTATCACCCACATCTCTGACGGGAATGCTGGCGGAGAAGGAGAAAAAGGCAGAAGGCACCATGTTCGAAGCTTTTCTGAATACAGCAATCGACAATGTGAAGACCACCAACAGTTATCTCTCGGATGCCGAGAATGAGAAGATCCGTTTTGCGCTGGGTGAGACGGATAATACCCATGATCTCACCATTGCCATGGAAAAGGCTTCGACTGCGTTACAGTATACCGTAGCTATCCGTGATAAGGTGATGGATGCTTACAAGGAACTGATGCAGATCCAGATCTAAAGGCATACCTTTTTATTCTTGACGTAAGAGGAGAGAGCTGCAATGGCAGACAAATTAAAAGAAATACCTGCAAAAATACTGGAATGGTGGAACAAGTTCACTACAAGACAGAAAAGCATTATCATCGGAGCTGTGGCTGTCGTGGTTTTTGCGTTTGCAATCATCATGTATGTGATGACCAAACCACAGTACATACGGCTGATCAGCTGTGAGACGACGGCACAGGCATCTGAGATCATAGATACTCTCGACAGCGCGGGGATTACACACAGAGAATCCAATGACGGACTGAAGATCGATGTAGAGAGCAGCCAACAGAGCGCGGCGAATCTGGCACTGGGTTCCGCGGGATATGTCCCTGATGCATTGGACTTGAATGATTATCTGGGCAACAGTATGTCCACGACTGCTACCGATAAGGAAAGACTTTATAATTCTTATCTGGAAAAATATATCACACAGACCATTGAGGCTCAGAGTGCAGTGAAGTCTGCGAAGGTACATTTGAGCTTCCCGAAAGATAACGGAACCCTGGCAGCACAGAACGAAGAGGCCTCCGCATTTATCCAGTTGGAGCTGGACGGCACATTTACTTCGGCCAATGCAGCGGCACTGGCAAAATGTGTGGCTACCTGGCTTCGTAACGATACCACAGCCAATATTACGATCATGGACACAGATTCCAATCTGCTGTTTGCGGGCGGCGATGATTATACCTCCGCGGGCATTGCCAATTCCATGCAGGAATTGCAGAACCAGGCAGAATCCATGATCGCCAATCAGGTGAAGAAGGTATTACTTGGTACAAAACAGTATAATGATGCGGCGGTTACCAGTCATCTGAACATGGATTTTTCCGATTACAAAGAGACTGTAAAAGAGTATTATGCGAACTCCGGCAGAGACGAAGGTATGCTTTCCCATGAGGAGACTTATGAGAGTGAGAATACCAACGACGGCGGCGGAGTACCGGGTACTACCTCAAACGGTGAGAGCGGTAATACGACATATGTATCCCCGGACAGCAATAACAGCTCGTCATCTACCTCCGAGACCAGCAGGGATTATCTGCCGAACGAGTCCATTACGGATACGGTGACACCGGCGGGAGGAATCAATTACTCCAATTCTTCCATATCCATTGCGGCAATCACATACAAAGAGATTCATTACGAGGATGTCAGAAGACAGGGACTTTTGGACGGTACCAGCTGGGAAGAATACAAGTCCCAGAACAGTGCGGATACCAAGGTCGATGTAGATCAGGATATGTACAGCCTGGTAGCCAATGCTACCGGTATCAGTCAGGACAATATTACGATCATTGCGTACGAAAGCCCTATCTTTTATGATAAGGAAAGCAGCCCGATCACTGCCCAGAATGTGATGAGCATAATTATGCTGGTGCTGATTCTCGGTCTGCTGGTATTTGTAGTATTACACAGCATGCGTACCAGACAGGCGGTACAGCAGGAGGAAGAGGTATCTGTGGAGAATATGCTGCAGTCCACTCCTGAGGCAGAACTGGAAGATATTGATGTGGAATCCAAGTCCGAGACACGTAAGATGATTGAAAAATTCGTGGACGAAAATCCGGAATCCGCTGCGGCATTGCTGCGGAACTGGTTGAATGAGGACTGGAACTAAGAAACGGAGTAAATATGGCAAGGACAAAAGCAGAAGGCGGAATATCGGGATTACAGAAAGCTGCGATTCTTCTGATCTCTCTGGGACCGGAGCGATCCGCCGGAATTTTTAAACACTTAAAAGAAGAAGAGATCGAGGAACTGACTCTGGAGATCGCCAATACCAGAAGCGTGACTCCCCAGGTCAAGGAAGAAGTTATCAATGAATTCTACGAGGTGTGCCTGGCACAGCAGTATATCGCCGAGGGCGGTATCAATTATGCGAAGGAACTGTTGGAGAAAGCGTTGGGTTCCGACAAGGCAATGGACGTTATCGGCAAGCTGACAGCATCCTTGCAGGTAAAGCCTTTCGAATTTGTGCGTAAGACGGATGCCAGCCAGCTGATCAACTTTATCCAGGATGAGCATCCTCAGACCATTGCCCTGATCCTGTCTTATCTGTCTCCGGGACAGGCAGCGATGATCATCTCCGCGCTGCCGCCTGACAGTCAGGCAGAGGTGGCCAGACGTATTGCGGTCATGGATCGTACCAGCCCTGATGTCATCAAGGAAGTGGAAAAGGTGCTGGAGTCCAAGTTGGCAAGCCTGGTGAACCAGGATTACACGATCATCGGCGGTGTGGATGCTGTGGTGGAGATCCTGAATACCGTGGACCGTGGTACCGAGAAACACATTATGGAAACATTGGAGATCGAAGAGCCGGAACTGGCAGACGAGATCCGCAAGAAGATGTTTGTCTTCGAAGATGTGCTGCTTCTGGACGACAAGGCGATCCAGCGTGTGCTGCGTGATGTGGACAATAATGACCTGGCAACAGCGCTGAAGGGCGCAAACGAACAGGTACAGAATGCTATCTTCAACAATCTGTCCAAACGTCTGGTTGTTATGATCAAGGAAGATATGGAGTTTATGGGTCCTGTACGTATGAAGGATGTAGAGGAAGCACAGCAAAAGATCGTAAATATTATCCGTAAACTGGAGGATTCCGGAGAGATCATCATTTCCAGAGGCGGAGGTGACGAGATCGTTGTCTAGTAATCTTTTAAAATGCGGATTTACGAAGCTTGTGGAAGACGATACCAGAGTTATCGACATGAATCATCTGGTGGAGAAAAGGATTCGGGAGCTTTCTGCAAAAATGCAGCAGGAAGAAGGAACCGGATTTGTCTCCGGACTGGCTGCGGATAAGGTAGAAGCATTGGTGACAGACAACGAAGGCAGTGAGGGAGACTCACAGACTTCGGGAAATGTGATCAAGGCGGGAGAAGACTGGCAGAAGCTGAGAGAAGAAGCCGAAGCAGAGGCGCAGAAGATCCTGGAGGATGCCAGGACACAGGCAGAGAGCATACTGCAGGATGCCAGAGCGCAGGCGGAAGCGGAAAAAGCGGATGTCTTAGAGCAGGCCAGAAGACAGGGACAGCAGGAAGCAAAAGCAGAGGCTGACCGTACGGAGGCACAGAGGGCGGCAGAATATCGGCAAAAAGAAGCCGGACTGGATGCGGAGTACCAGAAGATGATCGATGAATTGGAGCCGAAGTTCGTGGATACCATTACAGGTATTTACGAGCACATTTTCCACGTGGATCTGCATTCCTACAGAGAAGTATTGTGCTATCTGATTTCTTCCACCATGAGGAAAACGGAAGATAACAGGAGCTTCCTCATACATGTGTCCAAAGATGATTATCCGTATGTCAGCATGCAGAAAAAACAGATCATGGCAGGAGCAGCCTCTCCTAACAGCACGGTTGAGATCATAGAGGATATTACCCTGGGCAAGGGAGAATGTCTTATTGAGACCGAAAGCGGTATTTTCGACTGCGGACTGGGGACACAGCTGTCAGAACTGCGGCAGAAATTAAAACTATTATCCTACGAAGGCTGATAAATGGTCATTAAGAACATTGATTTTGAAAAATACAACAAACTGGCAGAAAAGGGCTTTTACCGGAAACTGGGAAAAGTAGTTAATGTGGTAGGACTGACCATAGAGTCCGCCGGACCGGATTCGCGACTGGGAGACCTGTGCAGAATCCTGCCGGAGGCGGAGGGTGCAAAGCATATCATGGCAGAGGTCGTGGGTTTCCGCGACAAGAAGACATTGCTTATGCCCTATGATTCCGTGGACGGTATCGGATTGGGCTGTGTGGTGGAAAACACCGGAGACCCTCTGAAAGTTACGGTAAGCGAAAAACTGCTGGGGAAGACTGTAAACGGACTGGGAGTGCCGATTGACGGTGAGATGATCTCCGGAGCCGCCTACCCGGTAGAAGCGGCTCCGCCGGATCCGATGTCCCGTGCTATTATCGATCAGGTACTGCCCCTGGGCGTCAAAGCGGTAGACGGTATGATCACGGTCGGTAAGGGACAGAGAATCGGTATCTTTGCCGGTTCCGGCGTGGGCAAATCCACTCTGATGGGCATGTTTGCACGTAATACCAAAGCAGATATTAATGTCATTGCGCTGATCGGCGAGCGTGGCAGAGAAGTGCGGGAATTTATCGAGAGAGATCTGGGGGAGGAAGGCATGCGCAGATCCGTCGTGGTCGTGGCGACTTCCGACCGACCGGCGCTGGAACGTAACAAGGCGGCCAAGACGGCTACCGCTATTGCGGAATACTTCAGAGATCAGGGCAAGGATGTCCTTCTGATGATGGACTCCCTGACACGTTTTTCCATGGCACAGCGTGAGATCGGTCTGGCCAGCGGAGAACCACCTGTGACCAGAGGATATCCCCCCAGTGTGTATTCCGAGATGCCAAAGCTGTTGGAACGTGCGGGAAGAGCCGCCGTTGGTTCTATTACCGGACTGTATACGGTACTGGTAGACGGCGATGATTTTAATGAGCCTATCACAGATACCGCCAGAAGTATTCTCGACGGTCATATTATGCTGGACAGAAAGCTGGGACATAAGAACCATTACCCGGCAATCGATATCCTGCAGAGCATCTCCAGATGTATGAGCCAGATTGCAACAAGAGATCACAAACAAGCGGCCAACAAACTGAAAAATGTGCTGGCTACTTATAATGAGGCAGAGGATCTGATCAATATCGGCGCTTACAAGCAGGGAAGCAATCCCAATATTGATTATGCGATTTCCAAGATAGATGCGGTGAACGGTTTCCTGTGTCAGAGTACAGAGGAGAAATTTACCTTCGAAGAAAGCGTGCAGATGCTGGAGGGATTATTTAAGGATCAGGAGTGAGATAAATGGCCAGATTCAGATATTCACTGCAAAATATCCTGAATATCAAGGAAAAGATGGAAACACAGGCAAAACAGGAATTCGGTATGGCAATGACTGCTTTGAATGTGGAAACGGAGCACCTGGGGCGCCTGAAAACACGCCGGAGAGAGTATGAGGAACAATCGGCGGGACTATTGAAAGGGAAACTGGATCTGCGTGCCATAGAGGAAAATAAGGAAGCACTTCTGAAAATGGACAGCATTGTGGCAGCACAGGAGATCCGGGTGGAAAAAGCAAAAGAAAATGTGGAGGCTGCCAGAGAACGGATGACGGATGCCATAAAAGAGAGAAAAATGCATGAAACATTGAGAGAAAAAGCATTTGAAGCATTTCTGCAGGAAGAAAACCACGCGGAAGGCAAAGCAATAGATGAACTGACCAGCTATACTTACGGTCAGAAGTCCCGGTAGACGGAGAATAGGAGAAACATATGGCAAGAGAAAAAACTCCGGAAGAAACCACAGCGGATAATGAGAGAAAACAGCTGGCGGAAGAAAAGAAAAAATTAAAAACCGAACAACGTGCACAACGAAAAGAAGCAAAACGCCGTGCAAAAGAAATAGCAAAACAGGAAGATGAACTGGAAGACGGAAACGAAGGCAACAGCCTGCTTACTTTTGGAGCAACCATACTGATCGTACTGCTGTGGATCGCCGTGATCTGTGTTATTATCAAACTGGATATCGGCGGGTTCGGAAGCTCGGTTGTGACACCGATATTGAAAGATGTCCCGGTATTGAATAAGATACTTCCGGGAAATTCCGTTACAGAGACGACAGATCCCGATGCATATGGTGGATATACCAGTCTGCAGGAGGCCGTAGACCAGATCAAGAGTCTGGAACTGCAGCTCGAACAGGCGCAGAATGCTTCCACATCCAAGGATGACGAACTGGAACAATTGAAAGCGGAAGTGCTCAGACTGCAGGAATTTGAAAAGCAGCAGGTAGAATTCCAGCGTATTCAGAAGGAATTTTATGATGAAGTGGTCTATTCCGATAAAGGACCCGGAGCAGAGGAATATAAGAAATACTATGAATCCATGGATCCTGCAACTGCGGAATATATTTATAAGCAGGTAGTAACCCAGCTGGAAGAGAGCCAGGAAGTGCAGGACTATGCGGCAGCATATTCTGCCATGAAGCCCAAACAGGCAGCGGCTATTTTTGAACAGATGACCAACAACCTGGATCTTGCGGCAAGAATTCTGAAGGTTATGAGTGCGGAGGACAGAGGAAAGATCCTCGGGGCAATGGACTCCCAGGTGGCGGCGAAGATCACGAAAATTATGGATCCGGAGTCTTAAGAAACAGGATGAAAGATCCGATAAAAAATATGTAGTATCATTACAGGTCATATGTGCCGTAAGACACAACAGAGATCTGGGAAAGGAGGAAAAATGGCAGGAACAGCAATTAAAAATGTGGGAAGCAACAGCGTCGTCAATGTGCAGATGGCGGATATGGTCACTGCGGCAAAGCAGAATGCCGGGATCGGCTTTCAGGCGGTATGGAATAAGACCCAGAATAACGCCCGGGACAATGCGCAGGCGGCCGATACGGCAAACAGCAATCGTACACAGGCGGGACGTAATGATGTCAGACGCGGCGAATCACTGCGAAACAGCGGAAGACAGCGCGATAACGTGAAGGACGTTTCCGAGGAAGACAAGACTGTGGCAGACGACAGCCCGGATACCGGGGATCTTGAGAAAATTCAGGAAGTTGTGGGAACGGTAGTGCAGAATCTGATCCAACAGATCACAGATACATTTCCCGTCAGCGAAGAAGAGCTGCAGGGTGTGATGGATGATCTGGGAATGACGGAAATGGATCTGGCAGATCCGGCAAAGCTGTCCGAACTGCTTATGACAGTCAGCGGAGCGCAGGACTCTTTTGCATTGATTACCGATGAAAACCTTTACAATGATGTCAAAGGAATATTGGATCTGCAAAAGGAACTGACCGGACAGGCACAGGAAGAACTGCAGGTTACTCCCGAAAAATGGCAGGAGATCATACCACAGGCCGCACAGGAGACAGTGACGGAACCGGTGATCACGGTGGAAGTGGAAGATGAGGACACCAATGCTATAGCAAAACCGGTGGATAATGCAGAACAGATACTGGCGTCAGAGCAGGAGACGCAGACAGAAGAAGCGGTTCCGGTACAGAGCGCACAGGAAGAAAAAGCAAAGGACTCCGGAAATAAACATGAAAATGCATCCGGCGGACAACAGGGGAATCTTCTTTTACAGAACCTGAAGCAGGACAGTTTCCTTTCCGGCTTACAGCAGGCAGCACAGGCTGATGCAGCACAGACCACAGATACACAGGACATTATGCGGCAGATCATGGATTACATGAAAGTATCTGTTAAGGCAGACAGTTCTGATCTGGAAATGCAGCTTCATCCGCAGAGCCTGGGAACACTTCATGTGCAGGTGGCATCCAAGAACGGCGTAGTTACGGCTAACTTCATCACACAGAACGAAACAGTCAAGACAGCGCTGGAGAGCCAGATGGTACAGCTGAAAGAAAGCTTTGCAGAGCAGGGTGTCAAGGTGGAAGCTATCGAGGTCACCGTACAGACCCATCAGTTCGAACAGAATCTGGAACAGGGAAGAGGCAGTGGCAGCAATCAGGAAAATGAAGCAGGTGTGAGCAGAAAGCGTACCCGAAGGATCAACCTGAATGACGCGGCGCTTCATGAGGAACCTCAGACCGAAGAAGACCGTATCGCAGCGGATATGATGTCCGCAAACGGTAATACAGTGGACTTCACCGCGTAAAGCATAGCAGAAAGGAGAAAAGGAAATGGCATTGGTTGCACCCGTGGAAAACGGCAAGATCGTAGAGACAGCTTCACAGACTTCCGTTAAAAATTCCACAAAAAAAAGCAGTGACGGAATGGATAAGGAAGCGTTCTTACAGCTGCTGGTAGCACAGATGAAATATCAGGATCCGCTGGAACCTACTTCCAACACCGAGTACATAGCACAGTATGCACAGTTCTCACAGGTAGAACAGATGCAGAATATGTCCAGCAGTATGGATCTGCAGAGAGCAAGTGCGCTGGTAGGCAAGGAGGTCTACATCAAGACCACCACATCCTCCGGAGATACCAAGCTGGTACAGGGCAAGGTGGATTATGTTTCCTACGAGAATAATAAAGCTTACCTTTATATCAATGAGCAGAAGTATTCCATTGATGATCTGGATTCCGTGGTGGATACAGATTATCTGAATGCGTACAACAAGGCTTATGACTTCACTGTAAGGATGAATAAGCTTCCCAATGTGAACGGCATCGATCAAAGTGACGGAGAGACGATTGATGAGCTGGAGAAGGAATATAATAAAATGAACGATTATGAGAAATCCTTCCTGGCAAAAGATACCGTAACCAGCCTGAACAAGTACATCGAACGTATGAAGGAGATCCGAGAGGCGGCCGGGAAAGATTCCGAGAGCAAAGAGGAAGACGGAGAAACAGAAGAGACAGACAGTACAGAGAGCGTATAGAGCAGTAATCGGCTGATACAGAGGGGCGTTTGGATATGGATATTCAGAAAAATAATTTTCTGTCCATTGACCAGCTGGCAAATCAGTACTTAAACAACAGTCGGAAGACCGTAAAAGCGGCACAGGAGAATCTGGTATCTTTCCAGGAAATTCTGCAGAACAAGAGTCAGGAACAAAATGTTCCCGGAACACAGGAATTAAAATTTTCCAAACATGCTACGGTACGGTTGGCAGACAGAGGAATCGAACTGACGGGCAATCAGCTGGAACGCTTGAACGATGGAGCGAGAAAAGCGGGACAGAAGGGAATCAGGGATTCTCTGGTGATCGTGGATGATCTGGCCTTTATTGTGAATGTACCCAATAAGACTGTGGTAACCGCCATGGACAGCAGAGAGACCGAAGACAATGTATTTACAAATATTAACGGAGCCGTAATTATGTAGACCGGACCAAAGATGGAGGTCATGCTTTCTTGAATGACAGAGAGAAAGCACGGTTCCGATACAGGAGGAACAAGTACTATGATGAGATCATTGTATTCTGGTGTAGCCGGATTAAAGACACACCAGACCAGAATGGACGTAATCGGTAATAATATTGCCAACGTCAACACAACAGCTTACAAATCCAGCTCCATGACATTCAGTGAACTGATGAGCCAGACCACGCAGAAGGCCAGCGGTGCCAACGCTACCACAGGTGTCGGCGGCACCAATGCCAAGCAGATCGGTCTGGGCGTTAAGGCAGGCGCTATCAATACTGCCATTACCACACAGGGTTCCGCACAGTCTACCGGTAATCCTTTTGATATCATGATCACCGGAGATAACTTTTTCGTAGTCAGCAACGGCTCCGAGAACTTTTTCACCAGAGACGGCTCTTTCTATGTAGATGGCGCCGGCAATCTGGCGATGACCAGTACCGGTTATAATGTCATGGGATGGGGTGTGGATGAGACCACCGGTAACATCAAGCAGGACACCGTGACTGCATTGCGTATCATGAGTGCTGCGAATATGACGTATCCTCCCGAGGCTACTACACAGGCAAATATCTCAGGTATCCTGGATGAAAACGACAAGGATGTGACCAGCGCCAGCGGTAAGTCCGTAAACCTGAACTTTTTTGATGCCAGAGGCTACAGCTACACCGCAAAATTCACCTTTAAGCAGTCCGGCGAACCGAACACCAATGTTTATAGTATGGAACTGACGAAGCTGCTGGATTCCACCGGAGCAGAGATCGATATCTCCGCACTGGATTTCGGAAACCGTACCCAGCAGAAGATGGAGACTAAGGTGACATTGAATACCGATGCCTACAAGTGGGATGGAACGATGCTGAAAACAAAGGATGGAACCAAAGATATAGCTGACCTGACGAAAATTTTTAATGCTGATGGAAGCCTGATTGATACTTCAAACGATGCTACAGCAGCAAAGGAACAGCAGGAGGCTTTGGATGCTATTGCAGCAGCTTATGGATATGAGGGATCTACCAATGAATTTTTGAATTTGTATATTACCAGCCCTACAGACACAACGAAACAGCTTACCATGCAGCAGTTGCTTGGCAATATGAGATCTGGTACCGGAGATCAGCTGCTTCCGGCAGACGGCAGTGCTATTACCATGGAAGGTCGTTATTTTGAAGGAACTACTGTGGTATTCAATAAAGACACCGGTAAACTGGAAAGTGTCGGCGGTTCTACTACAAACTTGGGCATTAATGCAGCATTTTCACAGTTAGGTGGCAACTTCTCCGATATTACCATCGACCTGTCGGAATGCACCAACTACGATAACAAGGGTACTTCCACCATCGGCGCCACCAGTGGTGACCTGGATGGTCTGGGAACCGGACGCCGCCTGGGGGATATGATCGGCGTATCCATTCAGAAAGATGGTATGATCTATGCAAGCTATGACAACGGTATGACCAAACTGCTCGGACAGATCGCTACGGCGGCATTTGCCAATGCTTCCGGCCTGGAGAAGCAGGGAGACAACCTCTACTCAGCAACGCTGAACTCCGGTGAGTTCGACGGTATCGGTGTAGATATTACTGCCGGCGGCGGATATATGTCCACCGGTCAGCTGGAAATGAGTAATGTAGACCTGTCTTCCGAGTTCACCGAGATGATCACGACCCAGAGAGGCTTCCAGGCAAACAGCCGTATCATTACCGTATCCGATACACTGTTGGAAGAACTGACCAACCTGAAGCGTTAATAAGTTGTAAAAAATAATTTGACTACATAAAAGGGATAGGATAAATACCTGTCCCTTTTATGTACATAAAAGATCAAGGGAAAAAAGTACTATATAGGAAAATGCGGAAATAGATTAAAATGCATAATATGTAGAAAGAATTCGAATGACGGAGAAGGAGAAAACGGTATGATAGAAGTCACAAAGATCAATGGGGTCAAGGTACTGGTGAATCCGGACCTGATTGAACTGGTGGAAGAGACCCCGGATACGGTGCTTACACTTACCACCGGGAAGAAAATTATTGTAAAAGAAAGTAGACAAGAAATAAAAAATCTTGTAATATTGTATAGAAAGGATATTTTTGCAAAGTAATTGCAGAATGTCAGGTGATTCAAGTGGATATAGCATCTTTAGCTGGTATATTATTAGCGTTATTCATGTTGGTATTCGGTATTATAAGTTCTGCGGGCGTCGGAGGATTCGGAGAATATCTGGATCCGGCTTCGGCAATCATTACGTTCGGCGGATCTTTTTCCTGTACCCTCATGTCTGTGAGTTTACAGAATTACATAGCGGGTCTGAAATCTTTTACACTGATCTTTAAGGCACCTTCACTGAATACTTCCGAGATGATCGGCAAGATCATAGAGCTTTCCAATGTGGCACGTAAGGAAGGTCTTTTGTCTCTGGAAGAAGCAGCGGCAGATCTGGAAGAACCTTTCCTGAAGAAGGGCATCCTTCTGATCGTCGACGGTACGGATCCCGAACTGGTACGTGCAATCATGGAGACAGAGCTTGTAAGTGTAGAGGGAAGACATAAAGATACGATCGGTTTCTGGGATACACTGGCAGCCATGGGTCCTGCCTGGGGTATGATCGGTACCCTGATCGGTCTGGTAGATATGTTGTATCATATGGATGACCCTTCCACACTTGGACCTGCAATGGCGGTTGCACTGATTACTACCTTGTACGGATCATTGCTGGCAAACTGGATCTGTACGCCTGTTTCAAATAAATTAAAAGCAGACAACGCTGTGGAAATGCAGCAGAAGGAAGTTATGATCGAGGGTCTTTTGTCTATACAGGCCGGTGAGAACCCTCGTGTCATTGAAGAAAAATTAAAGTCGTTCCTTCCTCCGAAGGACAGAACAAGTGCAGAGGGCGAAGAGGAAGCAGGGGGTGAAGCTTAATGGCAAAACGTAAGCCAGAAGATCCACCGGCTGGATCCCCGGCATGGATGGCCACGTTCAGTGACCTGATGAATTTGCTGCTGTGCTTCTTTGTTATGCTGTTTTCCATGTCATCTATCGATGCAACCAAGTACAGCGAAATGGCAGCGGCTATGTCAAACAGTACTTTCAGTATTTTTAATGCGGGATCCACAGCCATCGGCGAAGGTATTCTGATCAGTAACGGCGTCAGCCAGCTGAATGATCTGGATGAATACATCAGTAATGCCGGAAGAAATGCAGACAGCGAGACGGATTCGGACAACTATGAGAAATATGACAGCGCAGAGGCTCTGGAAGAAGCTTTGAATGAGAAAAACCTGCAGAGCAATGAAGAATTGTCTGAGACGGTGCAGGAAGCCCTGATGGAAGACAACCTGGCGGATCAGGTCAGCGTATCTTTTACGGCGCAGTATGTACAGCTGTCCATGAAAGGCGCACTGCTGTTTGATTCCGGTAGCGCATCTCTGAAAGACCAGTCAAAGACGGTCCTGGATAAGGTAGGTGTGATCCTGGAACGTTACGGAAGCGATTCCGTAATTGAAATCGAAGGTCATACGGATAATGTACCCATCAGCAGTGCAAAGTTCGCGGACAATGAGGAACTGAGCAGTGCCAGAGCACTTTCCGTGTTCTACTATTTAACAGAGACCACATCTCTGGATGCATCTAATTTAAGACATGCGGGAATGGGAGACCGCACCCCGGTTGCTGATAACTCCACAGAAGAGGGCCGCAGCAAGAACCGGCGTGTAGAGATCAGAATATATAATCCTTCCACGACATATTAGAGTGGAGAGGGAAAGGAAGCATAAGACCAATGAAGAAAAACCTGATGACAGTATTGATCCTGGCACTGCTGGTGGTAAATATCGTATTGACCAGTGTCATGCTTGTGAGTATTGTGGGAACGAACAAGAAGACGGCACAGCTGGTAGACAATATCACCACGGCGATGAATCTGGAACTGACCGTTCCGGGTGCAGAAGGAACTACCAATGTTGCTCTTACCGATACAGAGGTGTATAATATTGCGGATTCCATGACGATTCCTCTGAAGAGTGAGGCTGGAGCAAAGCAGGATTACATAATGTTTGATGTATCCTTATCTATCAATACGAAACATAAGGATTACAAGACCTATGGAAGCAGTGATACCCTGGCCGGTTATGAGAATCTGATCAAGGATGCTATTACGGCTACGGTTTCCGCACATACGGAGGATGAGTGCAGAGAGGACATGGAAGGCTTGAAAGAGGAGATTCTGAAATCGATTCAGGATCTGTTCCAATCCGACTTCATCTATAAGGTTGCAATCAGCGGAGTGAAATTCGGCTGATGAGGCAGAAAATTAAGATGACAGGAGGTGAGGGCCTGTGAGTGATATACTTTCACAAAGTGAAATTGATAATCTTCTGAAACAGTTGTCGGAGGGAGATCTGGATATGAACCAGATCCAGGGCGAAGACGAGAAGCAGGTCAAGAACTATGACTTCAGCCGCCCTACCAAATTCTCCAAAGAACATCTGAGAACCCTGGAGATCATATTTGAGCATTACAGCCGACTGATCTCTACGAACCTTCCGGTATACCTGCGCAAGAATGTACAGGTAACGGTGGCAAGTTCGGAAACGGTTACTTTCAGTGAGTTTTCTAATGCACTTTCAAATCCGTCAGTGCTTGGAATTGTTAATTTTGCGCCACTCAACGGCAATATTATTATAGAGATTGCAACCAATCTATGTTACGCCATGCTGGATCGTATGCTGGGAGGCAGCGGTCAGCCGTTGGAAAAAAGCAGGGATTTTTCGGATATAGAGCTTACGATCCTGCAAAAAGTTCTGGTAATGTTTACGCAGCTGATGCGTGAGCCCTGGAAAAATGTTGTTGAGATATCCCCGGTATTAAGCCGGTTGGAGACGAACCCCCAGTTTGCACAGGTGATTGCTCCGAGCGATATGATTGCTATAGTTACCCTTAATATGAAGCTCGGGGATGTCGAAGGAATGGTCAATATCTGTCTTCCTTTCTTTACACTGGAAGATGTGATGGATAAACTGAACACCAAATACTGGTTCTCCACAATGCAGGAGAATCACGATGAACACTACGAGGAATACATTGAGTCCATGATACGCAGGGTGGATATCCCGATCAAGGCGGTATTGGGAAAGAGCACCATTTCGGTAAGCGATTTCCTGAATCTGCAGGTAGGCGATTGTATCAGACTGGATTCCCGGGTCGATACCGATATGCAGGTGTATGTGGGTAATATTAAGAAATTCACTGCACTGCCCGGTACTGAGAGAGACTCGTATGCTGTTCAGATCACATCGGTGATCAGAGAGGAGGAGTAACGATGGATGGGATGTTATCTCAGGATGAGATAAATGCCCTGCTGCAAGGCATGGATCTGTCAGACACCGCAGACGGCGGTGATACGGCATCAGATCCGGCGCCGGAGAACAGCACGGCTGAAAATAATAACAGTGGAAATACACAGGATGCAGCACCGGCAGTGGGTGACGGAGAAGAACTGACCGATGTGGAGAAGGATGCGATTGGCGAGGTAGCCAACATCAGTATGGGATCTTCGGCTACAACGTTGTATTCACTGGTAAACCGTAAAGTAAATATTACGACTCCCGTGGTTACACTTGCCACATGGAACACTTTACTGGATACTTATGAAAAACCTTGTGTATTTATACAAATCAAATATACACAGGGACTGGACGGTACCAACATCCTGGTATTGAAAGAGCACGATGTAAAAGTCATCACCGATCTGATGATGGGCGGTGACGGTACGAATACTGACGGTGAACTGGGAGAATTGCACTTGAGTGCGATCTCAGAGGCTATGAATCAGATGATGGGATCTGCAGCGACTTCTCTTTCCACATTGCTGCAGACAGTGATCGATATCAGTCCGCCGGAGTCTTCGCTTTTTGACCTGACAGAGGTAAAGGATGGTAAGGAGATATCTCCGTTCCTGGGAGGAACATTTGTAAAAATTGCCTTCCGTATGCAGATCGATGATCTGGTAGACAGCTCTATCATGCAGCTGTATCCCATTGATTTCGCCCGTAAACTGGTGGAGACATTTATCAACACACAGATGAGCACACTGGACGGTCCTGCCGAGCAGCCGGCTTCACAGCCTGACAATCAGCCGGCAGCCCCTGCAGCTTCCATGCCGCAGAACAATGCCGGTCAGATGAATGCAGGTGCCGGCAATATGGCACAGATGAATATGCAGCAGCCGGATCCTATGGCTATGAACCAGATGGGTAACATGGGCATGAATGGTATGAACCAGATGCCCGGTATGGATATGAACGGCATGAACCAGATGGGAAACATGGGTATGAACGGCATGAACCAGATGGGCAACATGGGTATGAATGGCATGAACCCGGTGATGGGGCAGATGGGTATGGGTAATAACCAGATGGCCGGTATGAACCAGATGGGCAACATGGGCATGAATCCGATGAACGGTATGAACATGATGAACCAGATGGGTATGACGGGAATGCCTCAGCAGAATGTGAATGTACAGCCTGCACAGTTCCAGAGCTTTTCGAATGACAGTATGGGCGTCAGCGGTCAGGAAAATATCGGCCTGATCAAGGATGTACCCCTGGAGGTAACGGTAGAACTTGGAAGAACAACAAAATCCATTTCCGAGATTCTGGAATTTTCACCGGGTACGATCATTGAACTGGATCGTATCGCCGGAGAACCCATTGATGTTCTGGTAAACGGTAAGTTCGTTGCCAAAGGTGAGGTCGTTGTGATCGAAGAGAGCTTCGGTGTCCGTATTACGGAAATTATAAAATAAACCAGAGAATAGACCAAATAAATGGAGGAAAATTAAATGGCAAAGAATATTTTAATCTGCGATGATGCAGCGTTCATGAGAATGATGATCAAGGACATTCTGACCAAGAACGGTTACAATGTTGCAGGAGAAGCAGAGAACGGAATGAAGGCAGTAGAGAAGTTCAAAGAGGTAAATCCCGATCTGGTGCTGATGGATATCACTATGCCGGAGATGGATGGCATTCAGGCACTGAAGGAAATCAAGAAGTTGGACGGTGGCGCAAAGGTTATCATGTGTTCCGCAATGGGACAGCAGGCAATGGTTATCGAGTCCATTCAGGCAGGAGCCAAGGACTTTATCGTAAAACCTTTCCAGGCAGATCGTGTTATTGAAGCTGTGAAAAAGGTAGTGGGTTAATGATCATACTCACCGGAAAAGCTGACAGTTATGCACAGTTTGTTACCGTATTGCTGATTTTTGTGGCAGTACTGGCAGTAACCGCACTGGTGACAAAATGGATCGCAGGATACCAGAAGCAACAGGGAGCGGCAGGCAATATTGAAGTGAGAGAGACCGTTCGGATCGCAAATAACAAGTATATTCAGCTGGTCCGGATCGGTGAGACTTATTTTGCGATTGCGGTCTGTAAAGACACCGTAACGACTCTGGGAGAGATCCCTGCAGAACAACTTAAAGGTAAGACAACATTGGAAAGTACTTCCGGGTTCCGGGAACTGCTGGAACGTGCGGCTAA
The DNA here is from genome assembly GCA_934394515.1 of uncultured Acetatifactor sp. GTDB lineage: Bacteria > Bacillota > Clostridia > Lachnospirales > Lachnospiraceae > Acetatifactor. The sequence continues at coordinate 17,558 of CAKRRU010000002.1, read as the reverse complement.
GAAACAGAATGAAGACAAAGATCATTAATTCAATTAAAAAAATTAAGAGAGTTATTGCTATGGTATGCCTGCTGGTCACGGTGGGCATATTGTGTATTTGCACACCCTTAAAGGCACAGGCATCGGAACGGCATCTGACAGGAGATACAGAGGTATCTACCGTGATCAATCCCGCGGGAACTGCTACCACACATGAAGAAGTGGGATCGTTGAACACAGCCAATACTGTCAGTATCACCTATAATAACGGAAACGGGCAGATCAACGGAGCATTGCGTATTCTGATCACGCTGACTTTGATTGCACTGGCGCCCACCCTTATTATCATGATGACTTCTTTTACCAGAATCATCATTGTACTGCATTTTACCAGGTCTGCATTAAATACACAGACAGCACCTCCGAATCAGATACTGATCGGACTGGCGCTTATTTTGACATTCTTTATCATGGAACCTACGATCACACGGATCAATGAGGAAGCCATCCAGCCTTTTGAGGAGGGCACAATCGATCAGAGCGAAGCCCTGGAAAAAGGAATGGCGCCGCTGCGGGAGTTTATGTATCCCCAGACCCAGGTGAAAGATGTAGAACTTTTTATGGATATTGCCGGACAGGAATGGGACGGTACCCTGGAAGATATCCCCAATTCCGTACTGGTTCCCAGCTTTATGATCAGTGAACTGCGTACTGCGTTCTGGATCGGTTTCATGATTTATATTCCATTTATTGTTATCGATATGGTAGTGGCATCCACTCTTATGAGTATGGGTATGATGATGCTGCCGCCTACGACGATTTCCATGCCTTTTAAAATATTGTTGTTTGTTCTTGCAGACGGATGGGCATTGATCATAGGACAATTGGTACAGACGTTTTATTAACCGCGTGACAAGGTATTGTGTGAACGTATCCGGAAATATGCGGGTTGTTGAAAGGTATGAGGCTTACTATGACAATTGATGCAGTATCGGAAATGACGAATAATGCGTTATATGTGATCATCAAGGTATCTTTGCCTGTTCTGCTGGTATCATTGATCGTGGGACTGATCATCAGTATTTTTCAGACTGTGACGTCCATTCAGGAGCAGACACTGACATTTGTACCCAAGATCATTGCCATATTCCTGACATTAGTACTGCTGGGAAGCTGGATGATGAATACAATGGTGGAATACACTGTAGAACTCTGGTCTACTTTCAGCCAATATGTACACCGGTAATAGGATGATTTCATGGTAGATTTTTCGTTTTCGATATATGATCTTGAATATTTTTTGTTGATTTTTGTCAGGGTATCCTGTTTTGTATATATTGCGCCTTATTTTGGCATGACGGATACACCGGCCAGGATAAGGATCGGTATCAGCTTTTTTACAGCGATCCTGTTATATCAGACTCTGACACCGGTGGAAGCGGTTGTTTTTGATACGGTAATGGAATATGCCGTAATCGTAATGAAGGAAGCAATAGCCGGTCTGCTGATCGGCTTTGGAGCCAATATCTGTATGGCAATCGTAAATTTTGCGGGTTCCATAGCAGATATGGAGACAGGACTTTCCATGGCAACCCTGATGGATCCGACGACAAAAGAGAGTACCAGTATTACCGGTGTTTTATACCAGTATTCCTTTATGCTGATGCTGATCGCATCCGGAATGTACCGGTATCTTTTCGGAGCTCTGGCAGACAGTTTTACACTGATCCCCGTAAACGGGGTGGTATTCCGTGCGGACAGTCTGTTGAACTCCATGATAGAATTTATGAATGACTATATTCTGATCGGCTTTCGTATTGTATTGCCGATTTTTTGTGTGACATTACTTCTGAATGCTATTCTGGGAGTGCTGGCCAAGGTATCACCGCAGATGAATATGTTTGCGGTGGGTATTCAGCTGAAGGTACTGGCAGGCCTCACGGCAATGTTTTTGACTGCGGGAATGTTGCCGGGAGCAGCGGATTTTGTCTATCAGGAGATGAAGAAGATGGTAGAGTCCTTTGTCGGAGGTATGATGTGAGCTTGGAATATAATCTGCAATTCTTTGCCGCAGAAGGACAGGGTGGAGAAAAAACTGAACCCGCTACCGAGAAAAAGCTGACAGATGCCAGAAAAGAAGGTCAGGTAGCAAAAAGCCGGGAAATTGCCAATGGGCTGGGGCTTTTGTCTGTGTTCCTGGTATTGAAACTATGGGTGGGACATATGGGCTATCAGTTCATGAACGTATTTTCTGATATCTATGAAAAGATCCCGGAAGTAGTAACTTTCTGGCATGGAAATATGCCGGAACAGGATGTAAAGCTGGTATTTCAGAATATGATGCTGGAAGCGGTGATCATAATGGCTCCGATTCTGTTGGTGGGGGTTCTGATAGCTTTTTTAAGTGATGTGGTGCAGGTCGGATGGCATCCCACCGGTAAACCGATGCAGCCTAAATTTTCCAAATTGAATCCGATTTCCGGATTCAAAAGGATCATCTCCGTGAATTCTCTGGTGGAGCTGATCAAATCTCTTTTGAAGATTGGATTGATCATTTACATATGTTATAATTATCTGAAAGGCAAATGGCCGCTGCTGTACAGTTTGTATGATATGGATCTTATGCAGGCCATCGCATTGATCGGGGAGACCGTTACGGATCTCGGAATACGTGTGTCGCTGATCTACATGATCATTGCCGCGGCGGATTTTATTTATCAGAAGGTAAAATTCAGCAGGGATATGCGGATGACCAAACAAGAGGTTAAGGAAGAATACAAACAACAGGAAGGTGATCCGCAGATCAAAGGCCGTATCCGGCAGAAAATGAGAGAGGCTTCCCAACGGAGAATGATGCAGAATCTGCCGCAGGCGGATGTGGTCATTACGAACCCTACCCATTATGCGGTTGCCATAAAATATGATCCGGAGGTGGCAGATGCTCCGATCGTAATTGCCAAGGGAGAAGATTTTCTGGCGGCGAAAATCAAAGAGGTTGCCAGGGATCATCAGATAGAAATTGTAGAAAATAAACCACTGGCCAGAATGCTGTATGCGAATGTGGATGTGGGGCAGGCGGTACCGCCGGAGCTCTATCAGGCGGTGGCAGAGGTGCTGGCATTTGTATATCATTTGCAGGGTAAAGTATAAAATATTGAATTACGAAAGAACAGAAAGGAGGTAAGGCACATATGAAAATGAAAAAAGCAGATGTCGGCGTGGCAATATATATTATGGCTGCCATTATCATGTTTATTGTGCCGATACCTTCCTGGCTGTTGGATATTTTACTGGCGATCAATATATCTGTTGCATTGACGATCCTGTTTGCGACGATGTTCAGTAAGGAAGTACTGGATATGTCCTTCTTCCCTACCATGCTGTTGTTCACTACGATTTTCCGTATTGCGCTGAATACATCTTCCACACGTCTGATCTTAAGGGACGGTAATGCCGGTAATGTGGTAGAGACCTTCGGCGAATTCGTAGGCGGCGGTGACCTGGTCATCGGTGTGATCATCTTTATTATCCTGATCCTGATTCAGTTCATGGTCATCAACAAAGGTTCCGAACGTGTATCCGAGGTAACGGCAAGATTTACACTGGATGCCATGCCGGGTAAGCAGATGGCTATTGATGCGGATCTGAATACCGGTGCCATTACGGATGCAGAGGCTAAGAAGCGCAGAGAAAAGATCCAGGAAGAAGCAAGCTTCTTCGGTTCCATGGATGGTGCCGTAAAATATGTAAAGGGAGACGCAGTGGCAGGTCTTCTGATTACCACGATCAATATTGTGGGCGGTATCATTATGGGAATGACAAGACAGGGCATGGATATCACGTCCGCCCTGAATAAATATGCCATACTGACCATTGGTGACGGTCTGGTCAGCCAGATCCCTTCCCTTCTGATCTCATTATCCACCGGTATTCTGGTGACGAAGGGCAGCAAGGACGCAGACTTCGGTACCACGCTGGTCAGCCAGCTGTTCGGAGTGCCGAAGGCTTTGTATCTTGTGGGAGCCATGCTGGCAATTCTGGGCTTTGTAACGCAGTTAAATACCATTCTGTTTGTGGGACTGGGACTGGTATTTATCATTGTGGCGAGAAATATAGAGGGTACGATCGAAACTGCGAAAATAGAACAGGAAGTTGACAGTGAGGAAGCTGCGGCCGAAGAGATCCGGCAGCCGGAAAATGTCAACAGCCTGCTGCAGGTAGATCCGATCGAACTCGAATTCGGCTATGGTATTATCCCTCTGGCAGATGTGAACCAGGGTGGCGATCTGTTGGACAGAGTTGTAATGATCAGGCGTCAGATTGCCCTGGAACTCGGTACTGTAGTGCCTATTATCCGTCTGCGTGATAATATTCAGCTGAACCCGAACCAGTATATTATCAAAATTAAGGGAATCCAGGTCAGCGAAGGCGAGATTCTGTTTGACCATTATATGGCAATGAATCCCGGGTATGTGGAAGAAGAGATCACAGGTATCCCTACCTTTGAGCCGTCTTTCCATCTGCCTGCGATCTGGATCACGGAAGGACAGAGAGAGCGTGCGGAAAGCCTGGGCTATACGGTAGTAGATCCGCCGTCTATCATTGCCACGCATCTGACGGAAATCATCAGACAGCACATTGCAGAGCTGCTTACAAGACAGGATGTGCAGAACCTTATCAACAATGTCAAGGAAAACAATCCTTCTCTGGTGGATGAGCTGGTTCCCAAGCTGTTGGGGCTCGGTGAGATCCAGAAGGTATTGCAGAATCTTCTGAGAGAAGGGATCTCCATCAGGGATCTGCTGACGATATTGGAAACACTGGCAGATTATGCACCCACGACCAGAGACACGGATATCCTGACAGAATATGTGAGACAGAGTCTGAAACGTGCTATTTCCACCAAATATTTCCCTTCCCATGAAACGACCAGTGTGATCACCCTGGATCCTAAGGTGGAGCAGGAGATCATGGGCAGCGTGAAACAGACGGAAACAGGAGCATTCCTGAATCTTGACCCCGCCAGAAGCAAGAAGATACTGAATGCCGTAGGCGAAGAAATTAAAAAATTGGAAAATATGGGTAAGACGCCTATCATTATCACTTCACCGATCGTGAGAATGTACTTTAAGCGCCTGACGGAAGATTATTATCCGGATCTGGTGGTAGTGTCTTACAATGAAGTGGAATCCAATGTGGAATTACAATCTGTGGGTATGGTCACAGCTTAAAGAGAAACAAAGTGAACCGACACAGGGATGGGGAACAGTATGATAATTAAGAAATTTACAGGGAAAACAGAAGCAGAGGCAACGGAAGCGGCTAAAAAAGAATTAGGCAACGGACTGGTGATCATGAATGTCCGTGAAGTAAAAAAGAAAGGCCTGTTTTCCTTTCTTTCACCGAAGCAGATAGAAGTCACTGCGGCATTGGAAGAAGAGAGCCCCCAGAGACAGCAGGTGAGCAGCATCAAACAGGGTGTTTTAGGAGAGACGGGTGCGGGAAAGACGGTATCTGTCAGAAACAGCACGGAAAATATTGAGAAAAAACTGGATAGTCTGCAGACGCTTCTGGAGAGTCAGCTGAACAACAGACAGTCAGGTGACGGAGAAAAAGAAAACACTTCCGGCATCCAAAAGGAAAAAAAGGAAGCCGAAGACCGGCAGGGCGCTGAGAAACAGACGGAAAACGAGGATGAGCAGAATCCGGAACAGGATAAGTTCATCAGGCTTTTATATAATAAAATGCTGGATAATGAGATGGATGAAAAATATGTCAACAGTATTCTTGAGGATGCGTCCAAAACCAAGAAGGCAGATCTTCCGTTTGATTATCTTCTGGCAAATATTTATCAGAAAATGGTATTAAAGTTCGGTAAATCGGAAGGAATCCTTCCTTCTGAGGACGGTCCGAGGATCGTATTGTTTATAGGACCTACCGGTGTGGGAAAGACTACAACGATAGCAAAACTGGCAGGCAGATACTGCGTGGAAGAGAAAAAGAAGGTGGCGCTTCTTACAGCGGACACCTATCGTATTGCGGCAGCGGAGCAGTTAAGAACTTATGCAAATATTCTGGAAACTCCTTTCAGAGTAATTTACACACCGGAAGAGCTGCAGACAGCAATCAATGATTATTGGGATTGTGATTATATTTTTATAGATACGGCGGGGAGATCGCATCAGAATGCGGAACAGCTGGAGAAGATGAAGGAAATGGTTGCCGGCATCAAGAGCCCGGAAACGTATCAGGTATTTCTGGTCCTGAGTGCAACTACAAAATACAGGGATCTCCAGAAGATTGCAGACTGCTATGGAAAGATCGCGGATTATGAGCTGATCTTTACCAAGTTGGATGAAACAGAGGCAGTGGGGAATCTGCTGAACATGAAGCTTTATACGGGGGCACCGATCGCTTACGTGACCTGCGGACAGAACGTTCCGGATGATATGGAAATGTTCAATCCTCAAAAGACGGTGAAACAGATCCTTGGAGGTAAGGAATAAAGCTTTAACAGAAAGGCGCGGAAAAATGGATCAGGCGGAACAGCTAAGGATTATTAAAGCGAATAACCAAATAAGACCTACTGCAAGAGTCATTACCGTTACTTCCGGCAAGGGCGGCGTGGGAAAATCCAATATGTCCATCAATCTGGCAATTCAATTCCGTAAAATGGGAAAACGTGTGATCATTCTGGATGCGGATTTCGGTCTGGCAAATATCGAGATCATGTTTGGTGCAATACCGAAACATAATCTGTGTGATCTGGTCTACGAGGGCAAGAGCATCAGCGATATCATTACCTGGGGTCCCATGGAAGTGGGATTTATCTCCGGCGGTTCGGGGATCGCGGGAATGTCCAACCTCGGGAAGGACGCTTTGACCTGCATCATTCAAAATCTGGCGGAACTGGATGCATTGACAGATATCATTATTGTGGATACCGGAGCGGGAATATCGGACAGTGTGCTGGAATTCCTTGTAGCCAGCGGCGAGGTATTGCTGGTAACGACACCGGAGCCCACTTCTATTACGGATTCTTATTCTTTGCTGAAGGCATTATACCGGCATCCGAGATTCCAGGATGATTTTACAAAGGTAAAGATGGTGGCGAACAGAGTCAGTAACATCAAGGAAGGCCAGGTGCTATTTGACAAATTAAATGCGGTAGTGACCAGATATTTGAAAATACCGATGACATATTTAGGATGTGTACCTCAGGATCCGCAGGTAATGCAGGCGGTTATGCAGCAGGTACCGGTGTCCATCCAGAATCCGGGAGCAAAATCCAGTCAGGCATATCAGAGGATAGCGGAAAGATTGTGTGAGAAAGAGGAGCAACAGCCCAGACGGGGGATGGCGGCGTTCTTCTCACATATCATAGGTACGAGGAACGGAGCAATGAAACAACCCAAATAAGTGAGGTACGCATATTATGTTGTCCAGATTTGTGGAAGAAGGATCGAAAATAGAACTTCGCACCCTGGAGCGGGGGACAGAAGAAAAAGGAGCGGAAAACGCAACAAAGGTATATCAGAGCCGTGTCCTTCAGATCATATCGGAGGATACACTGGAGATTGCCATGCCGATGGAGCAGACGAGGCTGATACTTTTACCTGTGGACTCCGAATATGATATGATCTTTTTTGAGGAGAACAGTCTCTATCAGTGTTTTGCGAGGATCATAGACCGCTACAAGAGCAATAACGTCTATGTTCTGGTCATGGAGCTTACCAGTAATCTGCGAAAATACCAGAGAAGAGAATATTACCGTTTCAGCTGTGCACTTGATATGTGCTCCAGAAATCTTGAGGAAGAAGAAGTACAGGCACTGGAAAAAAATTCTCCCTATGAACTGCAGCCGGGACTGCCTTTAAAGCACAGTGTGATCGTGGATATCAGCGGCGGGGGCTTAAGATTTATGTCCTCCCAGAGATATGAGCCAGGGAGTCTGATCCTGTGCAGTTATCATCTGCTGAAGGATGGGGAACGGAAAAAGTATGATGTGGTAGGGAAAGTACTGGCGGTGAAAGAACTGGAAAACCGCAAGGGTACCTTTGAACACAGAGTGCAGTATTATAATCTGGATGTAAATACCAGAGAAGAGATTATTCGATTTATTTTCGAAGAGGAACGCAAGAGCCGGAAAAAGGAGAGATTGAATTAATGCCAAAAAAAATATTGGTTGTTGATGACTCTGCACTCATGAGAAGAGTGCTGTGTGATATAATAGATACTGACATAAGGTTCCAGGTGGCTGACCGGGCAAAAGACGGATTGGAAGCATTTGATCTGCTGAGCCGGAACAGTTACGATGCAGTTGTCCTGGATGTGAATATGCCGCGTATGAACGGCCTGCAGCTCTTAGAGGAGCTGCGCAAATATAAGATCCCCGCCCGGGTGATGATGGCCAGCACCGATACGAAGGAAGGCGCCAGAACCACTCTGGATGCCCTGGAACTGGGAGCATTGGATTTTGTACATAAGCCGGACAGCGCAGTAGACTGTCGCGGTGAGAATTTCCGCCGGGAATTCCTGCGTACCCTGAATGTGGTAGCGAACAGCAAACTGCCGGTATTTAACGAGGAAGTGAAGATTACCGAGGAAAAGGACACGGTAAAAGAGATGATGAAGATCATCAATCATCATCCGGTGAGCGTGTCGGGCAGCAAGGTCGTAGCTATTGCCAGTTCCACGGGCGGACCGAAATCTCTCCAGGCAGTGATCCCTTTATTACCTGCCAATCTGGATGCGCCGGTATTGGTCGTACAGCATATGCCGGTAGGCTTCACCGCATCTCTTGCGGAGCGGTTGGATAATTTAAGCCAGCTCCATGTAAAAGAAGCGGCAGAGGGTGATGAGCTGAAAAAGGGATGGGTCTATATTGCCATGGGCGGCAAACACCTTAATGTCGTCACATCTCCGGCCGGACGCCATACCCTGCATCTGTCGGAGGAACCTTACAGGGAAGGTGTCAGACCCTGTGCCAATTATATGTATGAGTCGCTGCAGACCAGCCGCTTTGACACGGTAGTATGTGCCGTTATGACGGGAATGGGTGCGGACGGAACGGAAGGCATCGGGAAACTGAAAGCTTCCAAAAAGTCATATGTGATCGCACAGGATCAGGATACCAGTGTCGTATTTGGAATGCCTAAGAGTATCATCGCAGCAGGGCTTGCAGATCAGGTAGCACCCTTAGATCAGATCGCCCAGGAGATCATACTGCATGTAGGAGTAGTAAAGTAATAAGTAATATATGCCGCTTCCGGCAATACCGTGACCGGCAGAATGGAGGAAGAGAAGATGGACGTAAGCCAATATCTTGAAATTTTTCTGGATGAAACAAATGAACATCTGCAGAACCTGAACACACAGATTCTGGAACTGGAGTCAGACCCTGAGAACATGGACAATATCAATGAGATATTCCGTGCGGCACATTCCCTGAAGGGAATGGCGGGAACCATGGGCTATAAACGCATGCAGAACCTGACCCACGATATGGAGAATGTGTTCTCGGAAGTACGTAACGGTAATATTAAGGTAAAGCCGGAAATGATCGATGTACTGTTCCAGTGTCTGGATGCCCTGGAAGAGTACAAGAACAATATTCAGGAGACTTCTGACGAGGGAACCAACGATAATGAGAATCTGATCAAAGCCCTGAATGATATCTTAAACGGTGGCAAGACAGAAGCTCCCACAGCCAAAGAAGAAGCGCCTGCAGCAGCTGCTCCCGCTGCAGAGTCCGGTGCGGAAAGCACTGAGAAATGGAACGACATTGCCTTCGATGACAGCCAGATCCGTGTGATCAAAGAGGCAATCAGGCAGGGCAAAAATGTATATGGCATCAATGTAGTGGTACAGGAGAGCTGTATCCTGAAGGCGGCAAGAGCATTCCTGGTATTTAAGGCAGTAGAGGAAAAGGGTGAGATCATCGTTTCCATGCCCAGTGCACAGGACGTCGAGGATGAGAAATTCGATAAGGACTTCACGCTGATCATTTTGTCCGACTATTCCCTGGATGATATCATCAAGGCCGCTGAGAGCGTATCTGAGATCGCACAGGTGACCGGTGCGGTACTGGAGCTGGAGAAGACCAAGAATTACCATGAGGAAGAAGAGGCTCCCGAACCCGCAGCGGAAGAGAAGAAGGAAGCTGTGGCAGAAGTTAAGACGGCAGAGCCTAAGAAGGAAGAGAAGAAGCCCGCGGCTGCAGCCAAGGCTCCCGAGAAGAAACCTGCCAATAAGCCGGTCGTAAACCGTACCGTGCGTGTAGATATTGAAAAACTGGATTCCCTGATGAATCTGGTAAGTGAGCTGATCATTGCGAAGAATTCACTGGTAGCGGCATCCAGCAGTGACCAGGGCAATAACTCTGCATTTAATGAGCAGATCGAGTATCTGGAAAATGTAACCACCAATCTTCACGAATCTGTAATGAAGGTACGAATGGTACCTATTGAGAGCGTTGTTGTGAAGTTCCCCAGAATGATCCGTGACCTGTCCAAGAAACTGGACAAGAAGATGGAACTGTACATGACCGGTGAAGAGACCGAACTGGATCGTACCGTGGTAGACGAGATCGGAGATCCTCTGATGCATCTGCTTCGTAATTCTGCCGATCATGGTCTGGAATCCGCAGAAGTACGTGCACAGAGAGGCAAGCCGGAACAGGGATCCATTTTCCTGGATGCTTATCAGGATGGCAACAATGTTGTCATCGAAGTAAGAGATGATGGTAACGGTATTGATGTAGAAGCCGTTAAGAATAAAGCAATCGAGCGTAATCTGGTAACCGCAGAGCAGGCAGCCAATATGCCGGAGAAGGATATTATCAATCTGCTGTTCCAGCCGGGATTCTCCACTTCCGAAAAAGTAACCGATGTCTCCGGAAGAGGCGTAGGTCTGGATGTTGTTAAGTCCAAGATCGAATCCTTAAGCGGTGAAGTGGAAGTGAAATCCAAATGGGGTGAGGGAAGTACATGGACCATCCGTCTGCCGCTGACCCTTGCGATCATCCAGGCTCTGATGGTAGTTGTAGGAGGAGAAAAATATGCGATTTCTCTGGGATCCATCCAGACGATCGAAGATATCTCCCCTGACGATATCAAACTGGTAGAGAACAAAGAAGTGATCAACTTAAGAGGAAACGTAATCCCGCTGATCCGTCTGACCGAAGTACTGGATGTGGAAAGCACCAGGGCTCCCGAAGACAACCTGATCGTTGTTATTGTCAAGAAGGGGGATAAAATGGCCGGTCTTGTCATTGATGAACTGATCGGACAGCAGGAAATCGTTATCAAGTCTCTTGGCAAATACATCAAGCAGTGCAAATTTATCAGCGGCGCAACTATTCTCGGAGACGGTGAAGTGGCACTGATCCTGGATGCAAATGCACTACTGTAAGGAGGGAGATGACAGTTATGGAAGAACTTAGCATGAGAAACGAGTTAAAGGCTGGAGATGAGCGTAAAGCCGAGGAGGACTTTTTCCAGTATATTGTGATCCGCCTCGGAGATGAACAGTACGGTATTGATATCCGTTATATTGATAATATTGTCAGAATGCAGCATATTACCAGAGTACCCAAGGTGCCTGCATATTTAAAGGGCGTGATCAATCTGCGTGGTGAGGTTCTGCCTGTTATGAGCCTCAGGCTGAAGATGGGACTGGAGAATGACGAGCTTACCCGTGCTACCAGGATCATTATCCTGAAGCTGGAGCAGCAGGGCAGCGTCGGCATCATTGTGGATGAAGTAAAGGAAGTAGTGACACTGGGGAGCAGTGAGATCGAGAAACTGTCACAGAGCACCGGTGAGAGCAGAAAGAGCTTCATTACAGGCGTGGGTAAACATAATGGGGAACTGATCTCTCTTCTGGATCTGAATTCCATTACGCTGGAGGAAAATGCATAAAGGAGATTGACCCATGGGCGATCTGAGTTTAGAGAAAGTTTCAGAAACATATCTGGATGTTTTAAAAGAAATCGGCAACATTGGAGCGGGTAACGCTATGACAGCACTCTCCCAGATGCTGAACTGTAAGGTAGACATGAAGGTACCTCAGGTAAAACTTTTGGATTTTAATGAAGTAGGAGCATTAATGGGCGGAGAGGAGCAGGTCATGCTCGGTGTATTTCTGGGAGTAGAAGGAGATATTACCGGAAGCATGATGTTCCTGGTAGAACAGGGCAGTGCAAAGCATCTTCTGCATAAGATTCTGGGAGATATGGTACAGCAGGAAGGCTTTTCCGAAATCGAATTTTCTGCCATGCAGGAGATCGGCAATATTATCACGGGAGCTTATCTGAATTCCCTGTCCACGTTGACGAATCTGAAGATCATTCCTACCCCGCCGTCTCTGACCCTGGACATGGCAGGAGCAATCTTAAGTGTTCCGGCAATCGAATTCGGAACACTGGGAGATAAGATTCTGCTGATACAGTCTCAGTTTTACGATGAAGTTGAGATCGACGGATATTTTATTCTGGTTCCCGATATTGAGTCCTACCCGAAGATCCTGAAATCTTTGGGAATACCTGTAGCGTAGATTCAGGAGAACAGAAGAAGGGGAGCAGAATGAGCGAGATTATTAAAGTAGGGATGGCGGATCTGAAGACCTGCGTAAGCCCGGACGGAGTGACAACTCTGGGACTGGGTTCCTGCGTAGGAATCGCGATCCGCGACCCGGTGACAAAAATAGGCGGTCTGGCACATATTATGCTGCCGGACAGCACTACGATCCGTAACAGTAATCAGAACATTGCAAAATTTGCGGATACCGGAATTGATGAACTGGTGCGCCAGATGGAGAAGCTGGGAGCGAAAAAGGCAAGAATGGTTGCCAAGATCGCCGGCGGAGCAACCATGTTCACCTTTCAGGGAAGAAATGACATGATGCAGGTGGGGGACCGCAATGTAGAAGCTGTGAAGAAGAAGCTGAAAGAAATCAATATTCCTATTTTGGCGCAGGATACAGGCAAGAATTATGGAAGAACCGTAACCTTTTATCCGGAGACCGGAGAGTTCCATATTCGTGCAGTCGGAAAGAGTGAATCCATCATTTAGGGATGGATGACCGGATGGGTAAATTATGAACAGAAAGAATATGCCATTGCTTTTGATGCTGATCGCAGGTGCGTGTACCTGCATCGTGACGCTGGTAAGAAGTTATTCGATACTGGCAAGTCTTGTGGCACTTTTTACTGTTATGCTGCTGTTTTATTGTCTGGGAAGCGTGATCCGCATGCTGCTGGACCGGTTTGACAGACAGAATGAAGAGAAAGCAAAACAGGAGCAGGAAGAAAAAGAGAAGGCTTTGCAAGAGGAAGAAGCTGCTGAGTCCCCGGAGGACGAAGCGCAGAAGGGTGTAAGCGATTCGAATGGATGAAGCCGGTAAGAAAAGGTTATTAGAAGAATATGCTGCTAATAAGCGACCGGAGACCAGAGAACAGTTGATACTGGAGTATGCTCCGTTAGTCAAGGTAGTAGCGGGACGGCTGAGTATGTACCTGGGGTATAATGTGGACTACGAAGATCTGGTCAGTTACGGGATCTTTGGGCTGATCGATGCCATTGACAAGTTCGATTACCTCAAAGAGGTCAAGTTTGAGACCTATGCCAGCCTGCGTATCCGTGGCGCGATTCTGGATCAGATCCGTAAGATGGACTGGATCCCCCGGACGATCAGACAACGTCAGAAGAAGATCGACGCAGTCATCAAGGAAGTGGAGCAGACAACCGGCCGGAGTGCTACGGATGAAAACATTGCGGCAGGGCTTGGAATCTCTTTCGAGGAATATCTGGACTGGCAGTCCCAGATGAAGATTACAGGGTTAGTATCCCTGAATGAATATATGGATCAGGGAAGCGATGTTTCGCAGGATTACAGCCGACATACAACAGCGCGTTTTGACAGCCCGGAAGAAAGTGTGGAAAAAGAAGAACTGACCAAGGTTCTGGGGGAAGCGCTGGAACTTCTGACGGAAAAAGAAAAGAAAGTAGTTACGTTATATTATTATGAAGATCTGACACTGAAAGAGATCAGTAATATTCTGGAAGTATCCGAGTCCCGGGTATCTCAGCTGCATACCCGGGCTTTACAGAAAATGAAGACAAAAATGGGAAACTACATGGGACTTTTGTAGAACCTTGTTGCCCCGCAACGGAATGCGGGATGGGAAGGCAGAGGAAAGGCGTATGCAGAATGGCTATTTTCAGGTGGTAAGAACACCGGGTGGTTATGGATTACAGATTTTCCGACCCAGGGACGGCGGAGAGGATGTAAGGCTGCAGGAGGTAATGGATTATCTGGACAGGCAGTCCATACCTTATGATCCAATGTCCATTAAGAAGGCGATTCTTGCGGAAGAAGATAATGTCTGTTTTCTGGAGAGAAAAGACTGCCCGGCGATCGAAGAAACCTGCTGCATTGAAGTCAGTGCGGACAATATGCAGGCAATCGTGCGTTTCTATCCGGCATCTCAGACCGGAAAAAGGGCAACGATGGACAGTGTGATCAAGAATCTGAGATTCCGCAGCATTGTCTATGGAATCCAAATGAACGTCCTGCAGGATCATTTTATGTCTGACGGGATCTATTGTACCGATCTGGTCGTGGCTCAGGGAAAAGAACCCAGACATGGTACAGATGCTTATATCAAATACTATTTTAATACCGATATTCATGCGCAGCCGACTCTGAAGGATGACGGCACGGTGGATTATTTTCATCTGAATATGATCAATCCATGTAAGAAGGGACAGCTGCTGGCAGAGATTATCCCGGAGGATGAAGGTGATTACGGCACTAACGTGCAGGGCGCTAAGATCCGTCCCAGACAGGTGAAAAAAGCGCACCTGGAGTTCGGACATAATATCGAGATCTCCGAAGACCGGAGAAAGCTTACCTCCATGGTAGACGGTCATGTCTCCCTGGTGGAGGGAAAGGTGTTCGTATCGGATGTGTATGAAGTGGAGAATGTGGACCTGTCTACCGGAAATATTGATTTTGAAGGCAGTGTGCAGGTGAACGGCAATGTATCTTCCAACTTTGTCATCCGGGCAGGCGGTAACGTGATCATAAACGGTGTCGTGGAAGGAGCCTATATTGAAGCGGGCGGCAACATTATCATTGCCCGCGGCATGAACGGTATGGCAAAAGGAACGTTGAAAGCGGGCGGCAATATTGTGGCAAAATTCCTGGAGAATGTCACTGCCGGTGCAGGAGGCTATGTCAGTACAGAATCCATTCTGCACAGTAATGTAACGGCTGCTACAGAGATCCAGGTAACCGGTAAGAGAGGATTTATTACCGGGGGTCATGTGCGCGCCGGACAGAAGATCGAAGTCAAGACCCTGGGAGCAACCCTGGGTGCACCGACTGTAGTAGAAGTCGGTGTGGATCCGGAGAAAAAAGCAGAGTACATGAAACTGCAGAAAGAAGTTTCCGAGATCGTGAAGAATATCCGCAGCCTGCAGCCGATTCTTGCCAGTTTCGCCGAGAAAAAGAGTAAGGGTGTACGATTTACGCCGGATCAGATCAATTATATCAGAAATACCGCAGCGGCAATAGAGACTCATAAAAAGAGCCTGGAGGAAAAGAACCGTCGTATGCAGGAATTGCAGCTGGAGTTCAATCCGCAGGAGCGGGCTATGGTACAGGTCCGCGGCGAGGTATATCCCGGAACTACGATCGTCATCGGAGATTCTTCCATGCAGGTGAAGAGTACTTATCATTACTGTCGGTTCGAAAGAATCGAAGGGGATGTGAGATCGACACCGCTGTAGCCCGGTGTATAGTTCCGATGGTCAGCGGATGACGGAAAAGAGGAAGGCATTATGGCATTTGGATCTTTTGAGATTGCATCGATCCCGCGGACGCAGGATTACACTGCAATGAAGCAGAATGAAGATAATAAAGGCGCATTTCAGCAGATGACACTGGGGGAACATACGCAGAAGCAGACAGAACAGCGTACCAGGGAAGTGCACAGCAGCGATAATGCGGACTGGTATACGGGACAGTATGATGCCAAGGAAAAAGGGCAGAATGAGTATGCCGGAAACGGTGGAAAACACCGGAAAAAGGAGGACCCCGGAAAAGATGGTGTGGTTGTGACCAAACAGCATCGGGGATTTGACATCAAGATCTGAGAATACAAAGGAAAAAAGTAGTATGGGTATATTGGAAGTGGTTCTGCTGATCGCAGGAATTGTAATATTTGTGGGAAGCTTTTTATTACCTTCCGGAAAAGAAGGCGGAATCGATAAAGAAGCAGCAAAGGAAGAAATAAAGGATCTCGTGGAAGAAGAGATGCAGACTGTCCGCAGCCGGATGCAGGATAAGATGGATGAGACCTCGGAAGATGCACTGGAAAAGGCAGAACGTTCACTGGAACGTCTGACCAATGAAAAAATCATGGCAGTGAATGAATACTCCGATACTGTATTGCAGGAGATTCACAAGAACCATGAGGAAGCAATGTTTTTATACGACATGCTGAACAATAAACACGCCAACATCAAGGATACTGTTTCCAAAATGGATAAGGCAGTGAAGGCGGCGGAAGATAAAGCGAAAGTCAAATCCGAAGTGCCCCGGAAACCGCAAAAGGAAAAAACAGTGGAAAAAGTAGCGGAAACAACGGCGGAAGTACAGGCAGCGGCAGAGTCCGCGGAGCCGCCGGAATCTCCGGAGATCGGATTTATGGGTGAGACTACGCAAGAGGGTCAGAACAATAATGAGAAGATCCTGGAGATGCACAGACAGGGCAAATCCACAGTGGCAATCGCCAAGGAACTGGGCTTAGGGGTCGGCGAAGTAAAACTCGTAATCGACCTGTATAAAGCCTGACAGTAATCGTAGGAATTAAGGACGGAGATAACGATGAAATTAAAATATTATCTGCGTGGTCTCGGAATCGGCATGATCGTGACGGCGTTGATCCTGGGAATCAGTTTTTCCAGCCGTCAGGAGCAGGCATCACAGCCCATGACGGATGATCAGATCAGAGAGCGTGCGGCAGAACTGGGAATGGTGGACAGCAGCGAACTGACGCTGGCAGCACTGCAAAATAGTGCAAAACAGCAGGCGGAAAGCACACCGGAGGAGACGACAGAGACACAGGAACAGAAAGAAATAACAGGAGAAACAACAGAAGAGACAGAGACTACCGCAGAACCGCAGGAGACGCAAACGGAGACAGCGGAGCCTGAGACAACGGCAAGCCCCGAACCTGCGGCAGAGCCTGAGACAACCACCGCGCAGGAAGTGACGTCAGCCCCTGAGACCACCGCAGCGGAACAGACACAGACGGCCGGCATAACAATTAACAGAGGGGCAGATTCCGGAAGTGTCAGCAGACAACTGTATGAAGCGGGTCTGGTGGAGAATGCAAAGGCATTTGACAACTATTTATGTAATAACGGCTACAGCCGCAGCATTAATCCCGGTACCTATGAGATCGCTCCCGGTACATCAGAAGAAGAAATTGCTAAAATAATCACAGGAAAACATTAAAAACCCCTTGCCACAGGGGTTTTCCTATGTTATAATCGCACTGTTGTGACAAA
>CAKRRU010000001.1 GCA_934394515.1 uncultured Acetatifactor sp. | reverse complement strand
CGTTTCTTATATGCAGCCGGGGCTACGGCAGGCTAGCCAGTATGTTAGCCAACGATTATTAATTAACTTTCAATTTACACGATCACAATCGGTGTCCGATATTCATTCACCATTTCAGTCTGGTTCTTCAATGCAAGATTCCCCAGATAAATCTGATTCCGCAGAATATCCAGATCCAGCATCCGCAGCGCTTCGGGAGGAAGCGTCTGTCTGGCATCGGCAAGGCTGGTGATGAGGGGGACAGAACTGTGCTTCTTGATCTCTGTGAGCAGTGGTGTCGCATTCTTGCGGAAGCCCAGCACTCTTGCATAGGAAATATAATCCTGTGTCCTGCAGTTTTCAAATTCTTCTTTGGTCATATTCAGCAAAATGTGAAGCAGACACCTGCTGATACGTGTGTAGGTCATGTCCTTGCTCTTGAGCAGATCACAGAAAGCAGTATATCCCGCAAAAGAAGGAAGGCTATTCCGGATACGGTCGGACAGATCCGAAGAAATATCCTGATATCTGTCATAACCTGAGGAGTATTCCGTCAGCAGCTTGTACTGCAACGCTGCTGAAAAATCATCAGCAAATAACGGTTTCCGGTGCGCCAGAAAATCACGTAATAATTCATAGGCACTTTCCGGCATCTGGGCAGCCAGATAGGACAGATCGTGCCCGGCGGCTACCGACTGACGGATAGCGAGGGCAGAGCACTGGTTAGTCCCCAGACGCTTGTCGTGATAATCCGCACCGACCCTGGTAGTAGTGAAAGGAGTGATTCTGCTGTTCCGGGACATCAGAGCCTTCAGATATTCAATTCCCAGAATATTATTCGGAGAGGACAGTACATCTTTGTCGTCGCTCAGAGAGGGGGCATATTGCAGCAGAGCCCAGGTTCTGGCAATGGGGAAGGACATTCCCTTGCGGAGATTGCAGCGCAGCGATTCCGCATATGGTTCCGGTTCTGTATAGAAAATCTCTGCAATTTTCGACAGAACTTCGATATTGCCGCATTCACTGCCGAAACAGAGATGATCAATGATTCCCAGTTTATCAAATAATGCAACAGATCCTCTGGCGAAAAATTCCGCGCTGGATGCCGAATAACAGGTAGGAAGCTCCAGAACCAGATCCGCACCGTTTTCCAGAGCCATTCTGGCCCGGGTGAATTTGTCCAGAAGAGCGGGAGCACCTCTCTGCATGAAATTACCGCTCATGACAACGACCGTATAAGCGGCACCGGTAGCTTCCCTGGCATGCTGTAACTGGTAAGCATGTCCATTATGAAAAGGGTTGTATTCTGCGACAATACCATTGACCTTCATAATATGGCTCCTTTCGTGAAAAGAAATATACGATAAAACGAATACAAAAACAACCTGGGAATGTGAAAAAAATAACATACACTGAAAGCGTTTACATGTGCATGGTTATCAGCATATTTTGCACTGCAAAAATAAGGGTTGTATCTGAAAATATACAATTTTGCGAACATTATGCCCTTGTGTACTCCAGATGTATTTAGTATAATATAAATAAATCGGTTTGTTAAGATAAAACCAAAACTTTACAGAAGTTATTTGGGAGGAAGCGGGTATCCCCCGCCGGAAAGGAGAATGGATATGTCATACATTGACATGATTAAAGAGAGAGCAAGACTCGACAAAAAAACTATTGTATTACCGGAATCTAATGATAAGAGAACATTACTGGCTGCTGCCCGTATCGTGGAAGAGGGCATTGCGGACATCATTATGATTGGTGATGAAGAGAAGATCATGGATGGTGCAGGATGGCTGGAAGTTGACCTGTCCAAAGTTAAGGTAGTTAACCCTAAAACAACTCCCAAGTTGGATGACTATGTGAATTTATTATATGAAACCAGAAAAGCAAAGGGAATGACTCCTGAGAAGGCAAGAGAGATCCTGTTGAACGATTACCTGACCTTCGGTATCGTAATGGTTAAGGCAAATGATGCAGACGGAATGGTAGCCGGTGCATGTCACTCTACCGCAGATACCTTGAGACCCGCACTGCAGATCTTAAAAACTGCTCCCGGTGTCAAGCTGGTATCCGCATTCTTCGTTATGGATACCGTATTCAAGGATCTGGGCGAGAACGGTACTTTCCTGTTCGCTGACTGCGGTTTGAACCAGGATCCTACTCCCGAAGAGCTGGCTGCAATCGCAGACACTTCTTCCAGAAGCTTCAAGTCCCTGATCGGACCTAAGCCTGTAATCGCTATGCTGAGCCATTCCACCAAAGGAAGTGCAAAGCATGCACTGGTTGATAAAGTAGTAGAAGCCACCCGTATCGCACATGAGGAGTATCCTCATCTGACACTGGACGGCGAATTGCAGCTGGATGCAGCTCTGGTTCCCGGCGTTGCTAAGTCCAAGGCGCCCGGAAGCCCTGTAAACGGACATGCCAATGTCCTGATCTTCCCGAACCTGGATGCAGGTAATATCGGTTACAAACTGGTACAGAGACTGGGTGGAGCAGAAGCTTACGGTCCTATGCTGCAGGGTATTGCAAAACCTGTTAACGATCTGTCCAGAGGATGTTCATGGCAGGATATCGTCGGTGTCGTAGCACTGACCGCTGTACAGGCACAGCTGGTATAGTTCATAGATCGGAATACATACGCGTGTGGGGCGACTGTCCCGCACCGTATTCATGTAATACTATAAAAGAATATGGAAAGAGATCAGTTTCGTAAGACGGATATCCCGGATTTGAAATGTATCTTAAAATTCCATATTGTAATAGGAAAATATTACAGAGTGTATGAAATGTCACAAATAGGATTATCTATACAAAAAGGATATAAAAGTCAGAAAGGAATAATATCATGAATATTTTAGTCATCAACTGCGGAAGTTCGTCCCTGAAGTTCCAGCTGATCGATTCCGAGACCGAGAAATGTATCGCTAAGGGCCTCTGTGAGAGAATCGGTATTGAAGGAAGCCAGATCACCTATACCCCGGCCGGTGGAGAGAAAGAGCAGACTGTTACTCCCATGCCGGATCATACCGAAGCAATCCGTCTGGTACTGGAAGCACTGACCAATGAGAAGACCGGTGTGGTGAAGAGCCTGGATGAGATCGGTGCTGTAGGACATCGTATCGTACACGGCGGTGAGAAGTTCGCAGCTTCTACTATTATTACCGATGAAGTTATGAAAGCCATCGAAGAGTGCAATGACCTGGCACCTTTACATAACCCTGCCAACCTGATTGGTATCAATGCCTGCAAAAAGCTGATGCCCACTACCCCTATGGTAGCTGTATTCGATACCGCTTTCCATCAGACCATGCCTGAGGAAGCTTATATGTACGGCCTGCCTTATGAGTATTATGAGAAATACAAGATCAGACGTTACGGTTTCCACGGAACCAGCCATTCTTACGTATCCAAGAAGGCTGCGGAAGTTCTGGGTAAAAAGTACGAAGATCTGAAGATTATCGTATGCCACTTAGGCAACGGTGCGAGCGTATCCGCAGTAAAGAATGGCAAATGTGTAGATACTTCCATGGGTCTGACTCCGTTGGAAGGTCTGATCATGGGAACCCGTTCCGGGGATATCGATCCCGCGATCATGGAGTTCATCGCTCATAAAGAGGGCAAGAATATCGATGAAATCATGACTGTACTGAACAAGAAGTCCGGTGTATACGGTCTGTCCAACAATCTGTCTTCTGATTTCCGCGATCTGGAAGATGGTTATCATAAGGGCGACGAGCACTGCATCCGCACTATGAAGACTTATTGCTATCGTGTCGCAAAATACATTGGTTCCTATGTGGCAGCCATGAACGGTGTAGATGTAATCTGCTTTACCGCAGGTATCGGTGAGAACGCACCTCTGGTTCGTTCCCTGGTATGCGAGCATCTTGGCTTCTTGGGCGTATCCATCGATGAGGATGCTAACCACAAGCGTGGCGAGGAAATCGCTATTTCCACTCCCGACAGCAAGACTACTGTTATGGTAATTCCTACGAATGAGGAACTTGCTATTGCAAGAGAGACAGTAAGTTTGGTAAAATAGGTTCGGCGGAACCTTAAGAATGAGAACACCCATCGACAGAGGTTTCTGTTGGTGGGTGTTTTGTTGCGTCGCAGGCGTCCTAAATTGCCATGAACTAAGAGGTATGGGAATACCCCGGTTCGCGATTCTTTACCAAATGCCTGCGACATGGAGAATAGTGTACAAAAAGCGTGCGCAGAAATGAGGAGTATTATGAAAAAAAATGTGATCGTTGGACAGTCCGGAGGCCCTACGGCGGTAATCAATGCCAGCCTTGCGGGTGTCTATAAGACAGCAAAGGATATGGGAGCGGATACCATCTACGGTATGCGTTACGGCATTCAGGGTCTGTTGGAGAAAAAGATTGTGGACTTAGGGGAAAAGATCCGCAATGATATGGATGTGGAGCTGCTAAAGAGAACTCCGGCATCTTTCCTGGGTTCCTGCCGTTATAAGCTGCCGGAAATGACAGAAGATAAAGCTGTTTATGAAAAGATTTTTACAATTCTGGAAGAACTGGAGATCATGGCATTTTTCTATATCGGCGGCAATGATTCCATGGATACGATAAAGAAGCTGTCCGATTATGCGGAGACGATTCAGAGCCCGATCCGTTTCATCGGCGTTCCGAAGACGATTGATAACGATCTGGAAGGCACGGATCATACCCCCGGCTACGGCAGTGCAGCTAAATATATCGCTACCGTTACCAAGGAATTGGTACGTGACGGATTGATCTATGAGATGCAGAGTGTGACTGTCATTGAGATCATGGGAAGAAATGCCGGATGGCTCACCGGAGCAGCGGTACTTGCCAAGAGTGAAGACTGCGAAGGACCGGATCTGATCTATCTGCCGGAAGTGCCTTTTGATGTGGACAATTTCCTGGAAAAGGTAAAGAAACTGGTCAGTGAGAAGCAGTCTATCGTTATCGCGGTATCCGAGGGAATCAAGACTGCAGACGGCAGATACGTCTGTGAATTGTCAGCACCTTCCGACAAGACAGACTCTTTCGGTCATGTACAGTTATCCGGTACCGGTAAATACTTATCCGATCTGATCATCGGGAAACTGGGCTGCAAGTCCAGAGCCATTGAATTGTCTACCTTACAGCGCTGCGCCGGACATCTGACTTCCCGCGTGGATATCACTGAGGCATATCAGGTGGGTGGTACCGCGGTAAAAGCTGCATTCGAAGGCAAAACCGGTCAGATGGTGATCTTAAAGAGAGTGTCCCAGGATCCGTATATCTGCACTACGGATCTCTATGATGTACATAAAGTAGCCAATCTGGAGAAAAAGGTGCCCCGTTCCTGGATCGCGGAATCGGGCGATTATGTGACTGAAGATATGAGAAATTACATTGAACCTCTGATCCAGGCGGAACTGACCCCTATTATGATCACGGGACAGCCCAGACACATAATCATTGACGATCTGTAAATATAAAAATAAAGGGCATGAAAAATAAAATACGCAAAGGATTTTTGAAAAAAAGATTAAAATCACTACTTGACGTTACCACACTAAAGCGGTAATATAAATAAAAATTAAATACAGCGGTAAGAAAACCATTGATGTGGAGATAAAAACAGTTCGTGCACTTACAGAGAGACCGGAGGCTGAGAAAGGTTGGAACGCAGGTTGTTAAATGGACCACGGAGGGCGCAGTCAAAGAGGATATGGAAAGTTATGATTCCTTAAGTATTCTGCGACGTGAGGGCATACGTCAGTTGCCGGGGATATGTTGGTATCCTGTAAGAGCGCATAGTACGAAAAGTCTATGCGAAGCAAGGTGGCACCGCGGGAAGCGTATATGACCCGTCCTTGACAGAAGTAAGATTCTGTCGAGGGCGGTTTTTTGTGACTTTTCAGAGGCGATTTTTCGAATGGAGGCGCTGAAAAGTCACAGTGTCAGGCAAAGAGTAAGTTCCGAAGGAACAGTTTTTCAAATGGGAACGCTGAAAGATTACAACAGTTTGATGAAGGAGGAGTACCAAAATGAAGATCACACCCACATTGGAAGAATGCAAAAACATAGCGGCAGAGGGAAGTTATGGAGTGATTCCCATAAGTACAGAGCTTTATGCGGATATGACCACACCTATCGAAGTACTGCGCATCTTAAAAAAGGTCAGCGGACATGTCTATCTGCTGGAAAGTGCGGAGACGGACAAACGATGGGGCAGGTATTCTTTCTTAGGGTATGATCCACTGCTGGAAATCACATGTTACAATGGCGTGACTACAGTGAAATCAGAGCTGACCAGCCGAACGGATTCCGGGGATGTCAGACAGATCATCCGGACCGTTATGGAAGAGAACAAAAGTCCCAAGCTTTCGGGACTGCCTTCTTTTACCGGCGGTCTGGTAGGATATTTTTCCTATGATTACATCAAATACAGCGAGCCTACCCTGCGGCTGGATGCCGTGGATGAGGACGGATTCCAGGATGTGAATCTGATGCTGTTCCACAAGGTTATCGCCTTTGATAATTACAGGCAGAAGCTGATCCTGATCCTGAACATCAAGACAGACGATCCGGAGACAAATTACCACAGGGCGGAGCGGGAACTGAATAACATGAAGGAGCTGTTGCAAAACGGTGAAAAAGTACAACACACGCCATGTAAATTAAAAACAGAGTTTCAGACTTTGTTTGATGAAAAAGCATACTGTGAAATGGTGGAGAAAGCCAAACATTACATCCGTGAGGGAGACATCTTCCAGGTGGTATTATCCAACCGTCTGGAAGCGGAGATGGAAGGAAGCCTCTTAGATGCTTACCGGGTGCTTCGGACAACGAATCCCTCTCCATATATGTTTTACTTTTCCGGCAGCGACGGCGAGATCGTGGGAGCAAGTCCTGAGACTTTGGTCAAGCTGGAAGATGGCGTGCTGCATACCTTCCCGTTAGCCGGTACGAGGCCCAGAGGAGCCACAGAGGAAGCGGATAAAGCGTTGGAAGCAGAACTGCTGGCAGATGAAAAAGAACGTGCGGAGCACAATATGCTGGTAGATTTGGGAAGAAACGATATCGGCAAGATCAGCCGGATCGGCACGGTGGAAGTGGAAAAATATATGTCCGTTGAACGTTATTCCCATGTCATGCACATCGGATCCACGGTACGGGGCGTGATCAGGGAAGATGCCGATGCGCTGGATGCGGTGGATGCCATTCTGCCGGCGGGAACGCTGTCGGGAGCGCCAAAACTACGGGCCTGTGAGATCATTAATGAACTGGAAGACAATAAACGTGGCATCTACGGCGGAGCGATAGGCTATATTTCCTTTACCGGGAATCTGGATACCTGTATTGCCATAAGACTTGCTTTTTCCAAGAACGGCAAAGTATTTGTCAGATCCGGAGCCGGCATCGTGGCTGACAGTGTACCGGAGAAGGAATATAGGGAATGCATCCAAAAAGCAGCAGCAGTACGACAGGCGTTTCAGAAAGCACAGGAGGGAATGGAAGCATGATATTACTGATCGACAATTATGACAGCTTTTCCTATAACGTATATCAGCTGGTGGGAAGCGTGAACCCGGATATCCGGGTGATCCGCAATGATGAATGCAGCGTGGATGAGATCCGCACCATGAACCCCACCCATATTGTTTTATCACCGGGGCCGGGCAGACCGGACAAAGCCGGTGTCTGCGAAGAAGTGATCCGGACTTTGGGAGGGAAAATCCCTATCCTTGGTATCTGCCTGGGACATCAGGCTATCTGTGAAGTGGCGGGAGCCACGGTGACCTATGCATCCCACCTGATGCATGGGAAACAGTCTCTGGCAACGCTGGATACGGACAGCGTATTATTTCATGGAATGAAGAAAGTAATCACGGTGGCAAGATATCATTCACTGGTGGCGGATCCGGATACCATACCGCAGGAACTGAAAGTCACGGCAGTGACCGAGGACGGAGAAGTCATGGCGGTGGAACAGACAGAAAAACAGATCTACGGGGTACAATTCCATCCGGAATCCGTATTGACACCGGACGGACGTCAGATTATCGTTAACTTTTTGCAGACACAGAAAGGAGCGGGCAGAAACATGATTAAAGAGGCAGTGGCAAAATTGGTAAAAAATGAGGACGTCGGATACGATATGGCAAAAACGGTTATGGATGAGATCATGAGCGGTGAAGCCAGCGATATCCTG
Source organism: uncultured Acetatifactor sp. (assembly GCA_934394515.1). GTDB lineage: Bacteria > Bacillota > Clostridia > Lachnospirales > Lachnospiraceae > Acetatifactor. The sequence goes on along the minus strand of CAKRRU010000001.1, from coordinate 59,618 downwards.
AAGAGTGCTTATCTGACAGCATTGAGCCAGAAGGGTGAAACCATCGAAGAGATCACCGGCTCCGCAGAGGAGATGCGTAAATTCGGCAGAAAGCTGGGTGCGGAGGTGGAAGCACTGGAGATCGTGGGAACCGGTGGTGACGGCTCCAATTCCTTCAACATCTCTACCACGGCATCTTTGGTCATCTCTGCAGCAGGCGTACCGGTAGCCAAGCACGGTAACCGCGCTGCCAGCTCCAAATCCGGTGCTGCGGACTGCCTGGAAGCTCTGGGCGTGAATATTACGATCGAACCTGAGCAGAGCAAGAAATTATTAGAAGAAATCGGTATCTGTTTCCTCTTTGCACAGAAATATCACACCGCCATGAAGTATGTGGGACCGATTAGGAAAGAACTGGGCATTCGTACCATTTTTAATATCCTGGGACCTCTGGCGAACCCTGCGGGACCGGTATATCAGATCATGGGTGTCTATGACGAAAGCCTGCTTACGCCTATGGCAAAGGTATTATCCAATCTGGGCGTAAAACGCGGCATGGTAGTCTACGGACAGGACAGACTGGATGAAATCTCAGCCAGTGCGCCGACCTCTGTCTGTGAGATCAACAACGGTACCTTTAAAAATTATGTGATTGCACCGGAAGACTTCGGACTGGAGAGAGGCAACAAGGAGGATCTCGTAGGCGGAACACCGCAGGAGAATGCGGAGATCACAAGAGCTATTTTAAACGGTGAAAAGGGACCAAAGCGTAATGCGGTACTGATGAATGCAGGAGCAGCGCTCTATGTGGCAGGAAAGGCAGACAGCATGGCTGACGGCGTGAAGCTGGCAGAAAAAGTTATTGACAGCGGACTTGCCAGGGCGCAGCTGGAGAGATTTATTAAAATGAGTAACGAGATATAGAGATGTGATTTGAAGTTGATATTTAGATTTCGAACAGGCAGACTTCCTCGAAAGCAAAATGGATGAGACATAAGAAGTGATAGAAATGAGGACAATAGGATGATACTGGAAACCATAGCGGCATCTACATTAGAACGTGTAGCAGCAGAAAAAGAGAAGATACCTCTTGCAGAACAGATTGCAAGAGCAGGAGATCTGGACAGTAATACCGGATTTCCTTTCGAACAGGCACTGGCAAAACAGGGGATGCGTTTTATCTGTGAGGTGAAAAAAGCATCTCCATCCAAAGGGCTGATTGCAAAAGAGTTTCCCTATGTACAGATTGCAAAAGAATATGAAGCTGCCGGAGCAGATGCCATCTCAGTGCTCACAGAACCGGCTTATTTTCAGGGGAAGAACGAATACCTGACAGAGATCCGCAAGACTGTGAAGATCCCTTTACTGCGAAAAGATTTTACAGTGGATGAATACATGATTTATGAAGCCAAAAATATCGGAGCGGATGCAGTGCTTTTGATCTGTGCCATTTTATCCCCCATGCAGTTATCCGAATATGCCGGGATTGCCGGGGAACTGGGACTGTCGGCTCTGGTGGAAGCACATGATGAGCGGGAAGTGGAGATGGCACTGGGCGCAGGAGCTAAGATCATCGGCGTGAATAACCGGAACCTTAAGGACTTTACAGTGGATATTCATAATTCTGTACGCTTACGGGAACTGGTGCCGGAGGACATCCTCTTCGTATCCGAAAGTGGTATGAAGACGAGACAGGATATCGCGAGACTGGAGCAGAACGGTACCAATGCCGTTCTCATTGGAGAGACGCTGATGCGAAGCACGGATAAGAAAGCGGTATTGCAGGAGCTTCGCGGAGGAATTATGGTATGAAAGTAAAAATGTGTGGTCTCTACCGTCCGGAGGATATTACCTATGCCAATGAGGTGCAGCCGGACTATGTGGGATTTGTATTTTACGAAAAGAGTCACCGGGCGGTCACGAAGGAACAGGCAGCCGGATATCGCAAAAAGCTCCTGCCGGGGATCCGAACGGTGGGGGTGTTTGTAAATGAGGATCCGAAGAACATTATAGAACTGCTGGAGGAAGGTATTCTGGATGTGGCACAGCTCCATGGGGATGAGACGGAGGAGGATATCCAGTATCTGCAGGCGGTCTGCCACAAACCTGTGATCAAAGCAGTCAAAGTAAGAGACCGGTATGATGTGGAAGCCTGGCTTGACAGCAGTGCAGACTATCTGTTATTCGATAACGGAATGGGAACGGGACAGACTTTTGACTGGAGTGTTCTTGACGGGATCGACAGAGATTTTTTCCTGGCAGGAGGATTGCAGGCGGAGAATCTGACAGAGGCCATGGAAGCGGTAAGACCTTACGCGGTAGATATTAGCTCCGGCATTGAGAGCGACCGGAAAAAAGATCCGGAGAAGATGCACCGGATCATGGAACTGGTAGAGCAGTACCGGAACAATACAGATTGAATATATAGAAGAAGTATAAATCAGAAATTGAAATGAGAAATTGAAATGAGAAATTAGAACTCGGAATGAAAATCAGGAATAATAATCAGGAAGAAAAGAGGATAAACACATGAGCAAAGGACGTTACGGAATCCACGGAGGACAATATATCTCCGAGACATTGATGAATGAACTGATCCATCTGGAGAAGTGCTATGAATATTATAAAAAGGATCCGGAATTCAATGCGGAACTAAATAAGCTGTTGAATGAATATGCAGGACGCCCTTCTCTGTTGTATTATGCGGAGAAGATGACGAAGGATCTGGGCGGCGCAAAGATCTATTTAAAGAGAGAGGACTTAAACCACACCGGCTCCCACAAGATCAACAATGCACTGGGACAGGCTCTGCTTGCCAGGAAGATGGGTAAGACCCGTCTGATCGCAGAGACCGGTGCAGGACAGCACGGTGTGGCTACCGCTACGGCAGCAGCGTTCCTCGGTATGGAATGCGAAATCTTTATGGGAAAAGAAGATACTGACAGACAGGCACTGAATGTCTATCGTATGGAACTCCTCGGAGCCAAGGTGCATCCTGTGACTTCCGGCACCATGACCTTAAAGGATGCTGTCAATGAGACCATGAGAGAATGGTCCAACCGCGTAGCGGACACCCATTATGTACTGGGTTCCGTTATGGGACCGCATCCTTTCCCCATGATCGTAAGAGATTTTCAGAGTGTTATCAGTCAGGAAGCAAAAGAGCAGATCATGAAAGCAGAAGGAAAGCTTCCGGCAGCAGTAGTAGCCTGTGTGGGCGGCGGCAGCAATGCCATGGGTGCGTTTTATAACTTTATTGAGGACAAGGACGTGGAGCTGATCGGCTGTGAGGCGGCAGGCAAAGGCGTGGATACGGCACTGACCGCAGCTACTATTGCGACGGGTTCCTTAGGAATCTTCCACGGAATGAAGTCTTATTTCTGTCAGGATGAATACGGTCAGATCGCTCCGGTATATTCGATTTCCGCAGGTCTGGATTATCCCGGCATCGGACCGGAACATGCTTATCTGCATGATATCGGCAGGGCACAGTATGTACCGGTCACGGATGATGAGGCTGTGGATGCTTTTGAATATCTGGCGAGAACGGAAGGCATTATCTGCGCTATCGAAAGTGCACATGCGGTAGCACAGGTGCGTAAGATCGCAAAAAATTATACTCCGGATCAGAGTATTATCGTATGCCTGTCCGGCAGAGGCGACAAGGATGTGGCAGCCATTGCAAGATACCGCGGCGTGGATATTCATGACTGATGAAATTAATGGTAAGCTTTCGGAATATAAGCTTTCAAATGCGTGCATGTGAAATGCGTTTCACAGCTTATGTTTATGAAAACGGATGCTTAAAGTGTGAATTATATGAAATATAGATAGAAGAAATGGAGATAGATACGATGAGTAAATTAGAAAAAGTATTTGATACACCGAATAAAAAAGCGTTCATCGGATTCCTCACCGCAGGAGACCCGGACGCGGACAGTACGGTAAAATTTATTCTTGAGATGGAGAAGGCGGGAGCGGATCTCATAGAGATCGGTATTCCTTTTTCGGATCCCACAGCGGAAGGTGTGGTGATCCAGGAGGCCAATATCCGGTCTCTCGGCAACGGCATGACTACGGACGGTGTGTTCGACATCGTGAAGAGAGTGCGGGAGCAGTCAGAGGTTCCGCTGGCATTCATGACCTATGTGAATCCGGTATTCCATTACGGATATGAGAAATTTTTTACTAAGTGTGAGGAACTGGGCATCAGTGCCATTATCATTCCCGATGTGTCATATGAAGAAAAGGCGGAGGTGGAGGCTCCAGCCAAAGCCCATGGCGTGAAGGTGATCTCCATGATCGCGCCTACCTCTGAGAGCCGTATCCGCCGGATCGCATCGGAGGCAGAGGGCTTTATCTATGTGGTAAGCTCCATGGGTGTCACCGGCGTGCGCAGTGAGATCAAAACTGATCTGCCCGCTATCGTGGAAAACATCCGCGCCGTGATCGATGTCCCCTGCGCCATCGGCTTCGGCATCAGCACCCCCGAGCAGGCCAAGGCTATGGCATCCATATCCGACGGAGCCATTGTCGGAAGCGCTATAGTGAAGATCATTGCAAAATATGGCAAAGACGCAGCTCCCTATATCGGAGAATATGTGAAGAGCATGAAAGAGGCTGTGGCAGAGGCTTGAATAAGATTACGAAGAATAAGAAAATGAGAGAGTGATAGGAAAGCCGGAGTGGTCGAAAAGACTGCTCCGGTTTCCCTATCTCTGACTACGTTATAACACTAGCTATTAGCACTGCCAATAGGCGAGCGCTAATAATGCGTGGACATTTTGTGATAACTACGTAAAATCGAAAAACAGGTATTCTTAGGGAGCAAAAAGGATAATTGTTTGCTTATTCGATTTATTGATCCGTCACTTGCAACACGCAGGCACAATAGCCGGGTTCAGGCTGATAGCAATGGATGGTAAGATACTTATTTATTTCCGGGCTGTAATCGTGGAGGGTGTGTTTTGTACCGTTCAGAGCTACATCAGCATACGCCACAAGCCACTTTTTGTCACCATTGCGGAAAATCTCGTAGAACGAGCGGTCAAGCATTTCTTCCACGGGAACGCCTTCCACATTCGCCATTTCAGCATTGCAATAGCGGAAAATGAAATCAATGCCGTGCCCGTCCTGGTTAAAAACAAGCTCTATCACGCAGAATGCCAGCGGCATATCGTCCAGAAGGCTGCATTTTTCCAGCATACTTAAGGGATGGGGCTTCGTTTTTGCCAGTCCTATTTCTGTGCGCAGACGGCGATGGCTGCTCATGTCGCGCTTGCGTCCTTGAAAAGTGCGGCCATCCGACATGGTATAAATGCCGTCATCGCTAATATTTACAATATGGCTGCGACATACGACCGTTCCCTTACTGATGCTCAAAAACTCGCTCTCCGGCAAAGCGGACAGAACACTTTGTACTGGTATAAACAGTGCAAATTCCTCGCCGTCCGAGCACTGGATGACGGTCTTGCGGTCTTTGCGGTAAATGTACAGGATGTTCTCAGCACAAAGGCCATGTTTTTTAAAGTATGTGTTTAGGTTGGTCATAGAGGACTCCTTTTTCAGTTGATGTGTCTAGTATACCACGCTATGGCAGGAGGTACAACAGATTCGCTAAAACTCGTTGAGTAATGATGTTTATTTAACTTATTATGCAAAGCTATTCGATAGACTGTTTTTGAGACGAGTAATGCAAATAAATTATTGACTTTTAAACATTATTTGTATAATATAAAAATGTTTATTGACCTGATACCCTATAAGGAGCATACAATGCACAATACTTATCGGCTGGCGGGGCATACCGTAAAAACCGAATCGGTCTATCCACAGGTACATACGCTGTGCGCGGACTACCGGACAGACGATTCACCAGAATATGACAGAGAAACAGTGTACGAACTGGCGACGGAACGGGATGGACGATCCGCAGTTACGGACTGGAAAAGTAGGTGGACACAGGATATAAAAATAGTATGAAAATCACACAAATTTTTTTATAAACTACGAAAGCACAAATACAGGAACTCTTGAAAAAAAGGACTTTTTATGTTATAATATGCTAAATATAGTAAAATTTTGTTTTTTGTAAAAACTAACAAAAATTATAAGCAGATGAGGAAAGCGAATATGAATAATAACCAAATCTATCCGTTTGAACGAAATCGTTATTACCCCGGTAAAATGTTGACAAGTGCTGATTTTCAGGCTGAGCAGAATTATTTTAACAATAAGAGAAGATTTCTGAACAATATGATGTATGGTGCGGGAATTATCTGCGGATGCGGAGTATTCAGCCTCGATGATCTATCGCTTCTTGTGGAGAGCGGAGCAGCAATAGACGGCCTCGGAAGAGAGATTGTCATTGAATCCTCCGTGGTGAAAAAGCTGTCATCCATCGAGGGCTTTGATCAGCTGAAGACAAATCTTGCGAGTCTTTGCCTCAGATATCAGGAGAAGGATGTACATACCGTTTATGCCTTGAACAGCCAGAATGCCGACAAGGAATACGAATACAACCGCATCAGTGAAGAATATCAGTTGTTTTTGATGGACAGTGTGGATGCCGGGAGCGGCTTTGAACTGGAATCGGAATTCCTGGTAAAGGGTACGCTGGTGGAGACAGAGGACTATCTCGTTGAGGTGATCCTTCCGGCGACAGTGTGCAGGGGCAGACAGGTGAGGATGCTTGCAAAGGTACAGAAGCTGTCTGCAGATAAAAAGACGTTTTCCTATCATGGGGTGCTTCAGACACCGGCGTTCCGTTCACCGGACGGCGGACATGAAGTAGAGATTGTGTTTGAGGATATTGCTTTAGAACAGGGAGAGACTGTAACGAAGGAATACTGGATGACAGTTCAGGACGTCTCTTTGGTGGATACAGATGTAGTATTGAAGAGTGATAGTGCAAGTGCAGCGGTGAACGGGACAGAGGAACCGGTAATGTCTGCACTTTCCCTGAAGGTGATGATAGGGGATCTGACACCGAGGGAACTTGTGAACCGTGAGATCGGACGTGTCAGTCTTGAAATGCAGAGCATGGGCGGGGTCCAGGACTTCATACGTCTGGCAGATTTGAAACTGGTGCGCACGGATAGTGCATATCTGATTGAAGAAGTGATTGAAAATCATGTCAAAAAATATATTGCATCGCCGGCACAGCATGCCAAAAGACACGAGTATCTGTCGTACTTTTTGAGAGAGGACGAGTCTGAAATCGCACAGGAGGATGGCAGGACAGAGAATATCCGGGTTGAGAATGCCGGCAGGGATATGAGTGCAGAACCGCAGATCGCGACCGGAACTCTGGAGATTCCGTTGGGAAATGCGGCAAAAAAAGGGGATATCTGCTATTCGGGGGAGATCATTCATGGTCTCGGAAAAGGAAATGTATATGTAGATATCGGTTATGAGTACATAGCGGAGGACGCTGCTCTCGGTGTCGGTGCAAAGAATACGATCTACGGGAATCCCAAACTGTTTGAAAACACCGCCAGAACGGATGTCAATGTCGAAACAGCAGTGAAGGTAATGAACGACAAGGGAAGCTTTACGGTGGCGGCGAAGCTTCTGCAGAACGTGGATTATCTCGTTCTGACATACCGCTGGGTGGCAATGAAGTTCCCGGCAGGAAACAATCTCGGTCTAAAGGAGGATTACAGTGACAGAAGCATTACTGCTGTGACACCGACTGTTGTTCTCGGAGCGAAGGAAAGCTATTATTTTGAAGTAAAGTGTACCAACATGGACAGCTATACCATTGCCTATGAACTGACGGAGCCGGGCAGCGGAGAGATTACGGCGGAAGGTGTCTATACAGCACCCGGCAAGGAAGGCGTTTACGAGATCAGAATTTACTGTGTGGATATGCCGGTGATCTGTACCTATGCTTATGCCATCGTCAAGAAGAAGACTGCAGAGGATGCGAATAAAAAGTGATTCCGGCAGATAAGGAGTACGCATAACAGAGATGATTTATGAATCCCAGGGAATGCAACTGAATACGGTTCGTATTGTACGGAAAAGTGCAGCAAATGATGTGCTTGTCTGCAGGGATCTGAATTCGGATGCAGGCAGCCTGTATACGCTGTTACTCATCAAGGATCACACGATCGTCAAGCAGGTTCTCGAGTCCTTTGAACACAGCAGTGAGAACCGGAAGAGAGCCTGCGTGGCGAATTTTTCCTGGAACGGTGGTTTCTGTATGGTCTTTCCTTATAAGATGGAACGACCGCTGACGGCGTTTTATGCAGGAGAGAGGTTTCCTCTTTCGAAGTGCGAGGATATCTGCATTCATCTGATTCTCACATGTATGATGGAGGGGATTCCCTATCCTATGTTGTATCTCATGCTGCAACAGAATCAGATCCACCTTGCCAAGGATGATTCCGTCTTTCTGAGCTATCAGATTGATCTTGCCCAGATCGACCCCAAAATCACCGAGAAGGAATGCACCGTACAGTGTGCAAGAATACTGTTGGAGCTTTTAAAACCGAAGGCCCCTCAGAAAGCGGTAAGTTATACCCTGCTGAAAAAGAAAATAGAGAAAAGAAGCTACAGCGAGTTCAGCGAATTGTATAAAGACATCAGGATTGCTGCGGTCTCGAAGGAAAAGAGAGGAATTCGCACCAGAATGACTGCCTGGATAATGGCGTACAGGGACACACTGTTTCGGATTCTTTTTATTATATGTATCTTCCTGGCACTGATCGTGGGGGTGACGTTTCTTGCACAACTGATTTTCGGGGATGCGCCGTGGCTCAGACTGTTTATGAACAGCTTTAAGGTAATCGGTACCGAGAACCTGAGATACAAGTAGATATTGGAGACTTTAGATTATATGAAGAAAAAAGTAGGTATTATCATCAACTGTATCTGGATCGCCATACTGGTGGCCATTGGTGTTACGGACTGCTGGCACGGTTACCTCAATCCGGCGGGATATGTGTCGGATACGCATATGGTACATGCAGAGCCGTTTTTGTATGCCACGGACAATTCGGACGGAACAGCGAAGCTGTACCGCATTGCGGACGACGGAGAAGTAACGACAGTCGTTGAGGCGGACGGTGCCGGGAATGGATACCGGTGCGCCGGTATTCTGGCAGGAGAAAATATATCGGTTCTGATGGAAGGGTGGTACACAGAGGATGGAGTGTCCGGGAATCAGTACAGGATTGTAGAATATACGCAGGATCTAACATGGATCTTGCGCAGCCTGCCGATCAGGCTGGAGGGATATGGCAGACTGACGGGATTCAGCGCAGATGATGGTGGATATTATCTGACAACTGTGGATGGAAACGGGAAAAGTGCATCCGTATACCGCATACCCAGAGAGGAAAGTCAAAATACAGCAGAAGAAACGGAGAAAGCAGAGGAACCGTTGACTGTTGAACAGGTGACAATGACTGCTACGGCGGATGGCAGAGCAATCCTGCAGGCGAGATACCAGAGGGGAAAGATGCTTCTCTATCTGGATGACGGATCGGGTGCCGAGAACTTTGTGCCGGATGCAGAGATGATTGCACTGTTTCAGGGAAGACACTGTACGGTGAAACAGTATCTGGGCAGCCATATGGAATTGATATTCCGGTATGTGGTGATTCTGTTTTCCGGTCTGCTGCTCCTCGTTATTGTAGAGAATATCCTGCAGAAAAAGAGCAGACTGATCTGCATGATTGCAGCGATGGAAGCAGTGCTGCTGCTCCTTGTGGCGGGGAATGTTCTGTTTGCTTTTTGTATGGAATACAGGAAGGAAGCGGATAAATGCAAAGAACTTTCAACGGTATATCTGAAGGAAATGGCTGATAACGAAGCTTTCCAGGAGGCAGTTCCGGAAGATATGCAGGAATATCATACTTCGGGGGCTTATTATAAGCAGGATTATGAAATGAAAAAACTGGTCTACGGTAAAGACGTATCGGCGTATTTTCGTGAGGTATGTCTTGTGCGTGTAAACGACGGGACAATCATTGCGGGTACGGGCATCTGGAACGGACGTCCCATCGCAGAACTTTACACGGATGCGGCACAGCAGCTGGCTATCTGCGCTGTTAACGAAGGAAAATACCTGTCAACAGAAGTGAAGATCGGGGAGAGGGAATATTTCCTCGGAAGTATGCCGACAGCGCAGGATGGTTATGCACTGATGGGGGTGCTTTCCACGAATTTCATACTTTACCAGTGGAGAGATGTTCTCATCAGGGACAGCCTGGCCGGATTAGTGGTTTATGTGATACTGAGTGTGCTTGGGATTGCTTTTCTGACCGCCCAGTCCAGGGATATTGAGAAGCTGCGGAACGTAATGCTCCGGGTTGCCGGCGGCAGTGAGGATATTGAACGTCCGGATGTACATGGCAAAGATATGGAGAGCATGTGGAACAGCATCAATGAGACGGACAAAACACTGAAGAAGATGAATTACAGTAAACTTCAGATTTTTGAAGCATATTATCGGTTTGCACCCAAGAATATCGAGAAACTGCTGGAGAAAAATTCCATCATGGAAGTAGCAAGCGGCGATGAAAGAAGGCTTGCGGGCAGCATGGCAATCGTAGGGATCGATCCGGCGGGGAAAGATACAACTCTTGAGAACCGCAACCGCTTTCTGGAGGCACTCGAAAGAAGACAGCGCAAACAGGGAGGAATCACGGTATCCAGCGATGCCAGACTGTCGGTACTGAAACTGTTGTTTCCCACTGAAAAAGGAGATACGGTTCAGTTTGCTGTGGATCTGATCAGAGATTTTCCGGAGAATGCATGCCGGAACTACATACCGGCCACTGTCTTCCTGTTCCACTCACAGTTTATATACGGCGTTGCGGGAACGGAGACCCAGTGTTTCCCGTTTCTGGACACTAAAGATGAGTTTCATCAGGACGAATATGCCGCATGGTTTGGAGCCATGGGGCTCCGCATTGTGGTGACGGAGGAAATCATGCAGAGCGGATGCGGGGATAAGGACACCCGCTATCTGGGATATATCAGTGCAAACGGCGGACAGGTAAAGCTGTATGAAGTACTGGATGCGTGTCCGAACAGGGAACGCATGGCAAAGCTTCGGATGAAGGAAAAATTTGAACAGGCATTGCAGCTGTTTTATCAGTATGATTTCTATCTGGCGAGAAGTACGTTCTCGGAGCTTTTGCGGGAACTGCCGGATGACAGGATTGCAAAGTGGTATCTGTTTACCTGCGAGAAACATTTGAATGAGGTACATGGCGAAACCATCGACTGTGGATTGCATTATGATTAGAGGATGAAGCTTTATGAAAAGCAATAACATTTTTCAGGTTTTATGGGCATCGCTGACGGCGAAGATCACACCGATATTCACCAAAATCAAATTATGGACCAGTTGGAGCTTCATTAAAACAAGGGTCGTGGCACGCATCCGGGGGTTCTTTTCGCGGATTTTCAATGTCAGGCCGAGAGACAAAAAGGATTATTACGAGGTCTTCGGCTGGCTGGTCAGCAAACGTCTTGCCTTTGCGATAGCGGTCGTCATAACGACCCTGAGTCTTATCTATCTGGTAAACTTAAATCTGATCAGAGGAACCAGCACCAGTGGAACGGAGATTAAGAAATACAGCTATGATTCACTACTCCTGCGTTTTGCGGAGGGACGCATACAGATCACCGGAGAAGGCGGTTATCTCGCCTACGAAGGAGATGTGGAGAAAGGATATGTAACAGGAAACGGTCAGCTTTATAACCGGACCGGGGTGATGGTGTATCAGGGGCAGTTTGAAAAGAACTGCTATGAGGGCACAGGCACGCAGTATTATGACGACGGTGTTATGCACTATCAGGGCCAGTTCAGTAATAATTTGTATCAGGGTACGGGAAAACTGTATAGAGACAACGGCTCTCTCTGGTATAACGGCGAATTTTCGCAGGGAATGATGGAAGGAGAGGGCGTTCTGTATGACGGAGGCAATAATGTGATTTTTCAGGGAAATTTTACGAAGGATCAGATCGTCTACAGTGATTTCCTGGGAAAGACTACCGCAGAGGCCTCCAAGGCTTATACCGGAAAGCGGGATCTGTACGAGGATGACGAGAATTTTGTGGTTGTCATGAAGGATATTGATGCAGTCTATGCAGGGACACAGGATACCAATGCATTGGACGGTGCTATCAAGGTTGGAACCGTCTATGTGCTGCGGGACAGCTTCCCTGTGGGAACGGAAAAGTTCAGCACCATAGAAGAACTGAAAAGCTATTTCGGTTCGGAGAATTATGATGGAAAATCGCTGATCACGATGCCGGAGGCGGTGTGCTACAGCCAGTTGTCCGGCGGCATGTCGACCGATGTGGTAACGGAACACATTTATGACGATTATTATCGTGTGACGGATTATGACGGGGAGAAGGAAGTATTTCTCTATTCCTTTGAGAAAAACGGTCTGATTTATACCTTTGTGGGACAGGATCAGCAGGGAACATTTTCCTATTACAGTATTACGGAGGCAGAAGGAGAAGCCTGATGAAGAAAAACAGACTGACAGGGATCAAAAACAGAACATTGACGCTCCTTCTGGCAGTCTGTATGATTATCCCGGCGGGCTGGAGCATGGCTCCCCTGAACTGTAAGGCAGCAGAGGCGAAAACTCTGTCACTTACAGAGGCGAAAAAGCTTGCGGTGGCTAACAGCGATTCCTATGAGAAGGTAGAGAGCCAGCTTTCGGTAAAACAGGCATCTCTCAGCCAGGCATACCGGTCCATCCGGGAGAAGCAGAAGAATATGTCCACCTTCCGGTGGTCGCCTTTGTTATCTTTCAAGTTCCCAACGAAACCGGATCTGTCTGAGGCGTATGAATTCCAGTTCAAACCGATAGAGATTCAGAGTGAGATCGACTCATTGGAGCATCAGCTGACTGATGTGGTGTTGGAGGAATATGAAAAGGTCAGCACACTTTTCGTGGATGTTGTGGTACTGGAGGAGTCCATAAGATTTAACGAAAGCCGGCTGGCTGTGTTCGAAGAACAGCTGGTCAAGGATAAGGCGAAGCTGAAATTCGGTGAAGCCAGCCAGAACGATATTGATATACTGAATACCAATATTACTTCCCTGCAGAACAAGATAGCCGAGGACAGACGCTCTTATGAACAGATTAAGAAAAAGCTGTCGGATGCAATCGGCATGGACGTGACAACGGGATACAGTTTTGAGAATCCTTTTGTGTCTGCGGAAATCTCAAGAATACAGCTGCAGGATCTGATACAATATACGCTGGATCATGACCAGAGTTATTATGATGTATGTATGTCTGAGAGTACTGCACTGATCAGCCTCCGAACCAATTATAATCTGATGAGCGGACAGTACGGCAACAAAATGAACTATATTTCGGGCTATGTGAATCAGGTGTATGCCGGGTCAAAGGTGAACAAGAAAGCATTTAAGAGTGCATATGAAGTTTTTTTGCAGAAGATAGATGAACCATGGCAGGGAAAGAAGAAAATCCTGTTTATCAGAATTCCCAAGGAATGGTTCAAGGGAGCGATTTCTGGCATCCGTTATGTGGAGGATGAGCCATATGCCCTGTATGAAGCTGCGTTGGAATACGAGGATGCAAGACTTGAGCGTGAGAATGCGCAGAAGGATCTGACGGATGAAGTGACAGATACCTTTGAAAACTACGTCTCCCTGCGTAATGCTTATCTCGCAGCAGTGGAGGCGGTGAACAAAGCGGAAAAATCGCTGACGGCCGCAGAGAGCCTGAATAAGCTGGGTGAACTGACAAACGAGGAATTCACAACGGAAAAGGAAGACTACGAGGAACTGCAGAATGAGATGTTCTCCGCATTAGCCGATTACACCAAGGCACTGTATTCTTTTGACCGCCTTACCTGCGGAGGTGTGTCCATACTACTTGCAAACGCCGGTGCAGACCTCAAGGCAGGAGGCGAAGGCAACAGCTATGTGGAGACAGAGTACGAAAATGGTGCATATTATTATATGGAATCGATTGTCGAGCAGGAGCAGTTCCGGCTGAATGTCTATATTCCGGATGATTTCGGCGTGGAAGTCACGCATTTTGAACTCTGGTGCGACGGAAAACAGATCGGAGAGCGGACGGAGATCGATAAGAGCATTCGTCATCTGGCGCTCACGACAGAGAGTATTGATAAGGCCTTTATCCGGTTTTATAACGATACAGAGTTTGTCGATGACTGTGAGATCGACCCGTCCCAACAGAGCGGCGAATTGCAGATCGTCAGCCAGTATGCGGCTGTCGGCGGAAGCAGGGACAGAGAGCTTGGAGAGTATGTGCTCACGGTCAATGCGGCTACGGGGATCGCAACAGTGAAGTTATCTCCAAGACAGGATAAAGAGATCACTTATTATAGGATCAGCACCTCTGATGGAGTGTATCTGACAGGGGACAGCTACTATAGTACAGAGAAGAGCTTCCGGTATTTGAGCCTTCTGGAGAATGACATTGCCGATCTGAAAATTGAGTTTTATGATGCATCAAAAAATAAGATATATGAAGGGCACTTTGAGACTGCGGGCAATAAGCTTATGGAAAACAGCACAGAAGGCTGAAAGTCTGCAGAAAGGCTTGGTGAATGAGTATGAAGAAAGGGAAAAAGAAGAGGCTTAGAATATTTGCCGGAGTTCTGGCAGCACTGTTAGGTATTATGGGTGGACTGGAATACAGCCAGATCAATGCCTATGCGGTGCTGGACGAATCAACGGCAGTAAAGTACAGTACTTTTTCACTCACAAATACGGTGGAAAACGGTACCCTGTTCATTGGAACCTATCTGATCCATATGACTGCCATGACGGATGAATTGTATGAAAAGGCACAGGAGAGTGCGGAAGATTCCGGTCAGTATAACATTTACTATAAATCGGAGCTGGCAAACGGTGAATGGTTCGACATTTCTTCCGCAGAAGGACTGGCAGATATCACGGATGCGGCAGAGCCTGTGGAAACTGCGGAACTGGACGATCTCTGGGTGACGTTCTATGTGGGGGCGGACGGTATCGCACACAGTGCGAAGAACAGTGAGTCGGTCTGCATTTTTGACCAGCCCTCCCCCTATGATCTGTATCGGCTCCCGGAGCTGGAAGCATTGCGGAACCGGTATGACAACACTTACACTTCGGAAACAGAGGGAGCAGACAGATACATTTATGATCAGCTGAAGGATTTTTTCGGACTGAATCTCAGAAACACTGTGACGGATGAATGCGACAGGCAGATCAATCTCTTACAAGGAGTCTACAACGGGCTGCAACAGCAGGAAAAGAGTGAACAGGCGGAGATCCTGTATACACTGATGGGAAAGATTGACGCAAAGCGCCGGGCAGAAGTCTTCTATCAGCTGATGGAGGCGGAGGACAGCAGACTGAATCAGCTGCAGTCACTTCTGGGAGGTTCTGCTTACCATAAGGAAAATTACAATGATGAACAGTTCGTGGCGAGTGCGGATCTCTCGGATGCGGTGGGAACGGCGATGGAGAGTTGTGAATCCAGCTATATCACCCATAGCGGCAATCAAATTGCAAATGACGGAACGGTTCTCGGAGAGACAGAATATACGCTGTGTATGAGCATTTTGGAGAAAGCGGCGGGCGGAAATACCGATCTGGAAGAGGAACTGCTGAAATTGAAAAATCTGTACAGCATCAAAGATTCCATGATCAAGGATAAGGACAAGGAACTTACACTTCTGGAACAGGAGCTGATCCCTAAGGCAGAAGAAAGGCTTAAGAGTGCATTCTCTTCCGGTGCAGGACAGGAATACAATGCAGCGGTATCCCAGGGAAAGAGCAAAGAAGCATGTGACAAACTTCTGGAACTCCAGAAGACGGAGCAGGATAAGATCTCTAATGAATACCAGTTTCTGCTTGAGGCAAAGACAGAGCGTATGGGCAGTCAGGAAGCGGTGGACTATCTGTTTAGCAAGATAGAGGAAATCGGGAATTGCTATAGCAATATAAGTGATGATGCCTATGCGGAAAATGCACAGTTGGGAGTAGATGCCTGTCTGTTGGAACTTCAGCAGCTTGCTCAGGGAGTGATCGACGGTGACAGCAGTATGCGCTCCACACTTTCCGGGCTGGAGAGCGATAAGGAGAATACACAGACACTCAGAGATGCGGCACTGGACAAGAACGATCTGGGACTTGCCAAAAAATATGATGCCATGCTGGATGCTATTGATGTGGAGATCGCAGCAGAGGAACAGCGGCTGGCTGCCCAGCTGAACAGCAGCTCCGCAGTGGATCGGGCGAAGGCTATGACCCAGTTGGGAGACAAGACGAGGACGGTCAACGCAGCCAAGATACAGAATAATGCCAAGAAAAAGCTGGCAGAGGGTGATATGAGCGGCATTGTCGAGGCAGTGGATGCACTGGCAGCACTGGGAGAGGAAGATGCTCTGAAAGATCTCATGTCAAGTATCGGCACAGATGCCTCGGACGATGTCAGGAATGCATTGAGCTCCGCATTGCAGCAGGTACAGGGAAGTGGAAACAGCACGGAGAGCGGGAATGCGGCAGACGGCTTCGGACTGACCGGAGACGAACTCCTTGCCCTGCTTGAAAGTGCGTTGGGGGATTCTTTTGATAACATGAATGACAAGGATCAGGCGGCGGTGCTTGGAGCACTTGGCCTGTTTGGAGCCGAGGGCTCTTCGGAAGCGGCAACGCTGGCGGGGACTCTGGCTGTGGACTGTATGAGGAATGGAAATAAGAACTTGTTTGTCAGATACTCCGGTTCGGGAGCAGAGAAATACATCTCCGCACAGACCATCGGCAGGGTGACAGATTTCAGATACATATACAGTGCAAGCAGAAGAGATGCGGTGCTTTCCGGCAGTGGCAAAACCTACCGCTACAGTGTGGGAAGCAGCGAGGTAAGACTTACCGACGGCACCATAGAGCAGATGTCTTCGGAGACGGTACTACAGGGCAATGTGGCATATATTCCGGAGGAAGCTGGCAGCAAATATTTCGGCTGTAGTGTGATCTACATAGAGGGAACGGAGTATGCTGTCTGCGTTACAGAGGGCATGGAAGCCACGGTAGAGCAGCTTTTGGAAAAACTGAAAGGGGGGACGGATTAATGGCAGATTATCCCATTATAGCGGATGTCAGTTCTTATATTGTAAAAACACTCAGGCAGAAGATGTGTCCGGAGCCGATTCCGTCACCGAACAATATAGAGATTTCTTCACCGGCAGATCAAGACGTAGACTATATCGTCGGCCTGTATCTGTATGATATACAGGAGGAGGCACTTGTCTCACAGCCTCCCTTTATTCAGAAAGGCAGGGTACAGCTTTCCAAGCCGCCTAAACCATATGGATTATACTATATGGTTTTTATCAACGGATCCTCCCAGATGGGACTAAAGGCTCCGGATATACAAAAGATCATCGGAAGAGTGGCACAGATTGTCAACGACAACAGTTCTGTTCTTCCAAATCAGCTGCAGTCATGGATAGACACGCAGGAACCTCCTATTGTACTGTCTCAGGCGAAGATAAGTCTGGAGGAAAAGGTGAGGGTGTGGCAGGCAATCAATAAACCCTATCAGGTCAGCCTGTTCTATAAGGCGGCACCCGTATTCTTATCCAGTGAGCTTGTAATCGACACACCTCGTGTCGTGGATGCGAGCTTTGGACTGCATATTGCATCAGAGGAAAGGGGGAAGGAGTAACAGGTGGAAAAGAACGAAATCCGTTATACACTGGATCTTCTGGTACGGCTGATCGACACGACCACGGGGATGATTGTAACGGAAAGAGATGTTCATTTTCGGAGAAATGGCAAGAAGGTGCAGCCGGTTCAGAGAGGAAACGGAAATTATGTATTCCTGAATACCGGAAGAGAAGATTGTGACCTTGATGTAGAGGTTTTCGATTTTGAAGCTGCACATACAGAAATCCGTTATGAAGAACTCGACAATTTTCTGCCCATCAAGGACGTGTTCCTGATACCGTCAGAGAACACAGCAAAAGGAGAGGCAGTACTCTCCCTGACCGGACACCTTTCAGGGCTGGAGGCAATAGAAGCTGTCAGATTGGGAAGGTCATATTGCTCAGTAAAGAGTTTCGATGCGAGAAAGCGCATCATGAATCTTTTCAAGGCAAACGGACCGGGCATGGAGGAGACCCACTACGGTCTGATCCATGCGGACAGTATGACATTTGAAGCGTTTGACGTGGAGAAGGTCGTAAGTCCTGTATCTCTGAAACTAAGAGAAACGCTCCAGGAGGAATTCCGGGAAAATGCACCGATCACCCGCATTGTCCATGGCAGGACGGATGCACGGGGAAATTACCTGCTGCGGGTAAGAGACGACGGAACAAATCTGAAATATCTTGTCAGATATGTTGTTTCGGGAAAACCGCAATTTCAGGTGGTGGATTTTCATCAGCCGGAAGTACAACTAAAATAAAGGAGGAGATATGGGACAGGTAGTAGTAACAGGAGGAACTGCCCAGTGTACATTCGGAACTCTGCCGGGCATGATTTCAGCCGGTACCCAGAAAAAGGTTTTGATCGACGGAAAACCGGTGGCAACCATCATGGATTTTAATACGCAGTGTATCACACCCTTCGGGCTGTGTACAACGTTGACAAATCCGGCGGTACAGGCGGCAACCACAGCAGCGTTGGGAGTACTCACGCCGCAGCCGTGTACGCTCGTACCTGCGGGAACATGGAAGCCTGCAAAGGTTACTGTCCAGGCAGGAGGGAGTCCGGTGCTGACGAATGAATGTCAGGGAACCTGTGTATACGGAGGGTGCATTGCAGTCACCAATCCGGGGCAGAGCAAAGTAATTGTTTAATTTAAATGTTGGAAAGGAGAAAATTCATGGCAGAATATTTTTCACCAGGTGTGTATATAGAGGAGTATGATAATTCACCTCGAAGCATTGAAGGCGTAGGAACCAGCACAGCAGGCTTTGTCGGTCTGGCTGAAAAAGGACCTACCGTCGGAGCACCTTCTTTAGTAACAAATTTCAAGAGCTTTATCAAGCAGTTCGGAGGCTTTTTAAGCGAGTTCACACACGGAGAGTACCGTTACCTCGCAAACAGCGTTGAGCAGTTTTTCGTAAATGGCGGAACCAGATGTTATGTTTCCCGTGTCGTTCCCGAGGATGCACTTGTTGCATCAAACAAGAAGGGAATCCTTGCAGTGGAAGCTGCAAATGCCGGTAAGTGGGGCAACAGAATCCAGATTTCCATGACAACTGTTGCAAAGCGTAAGCTCCAGCTGATCGCTGAGTCCGGTGAGGGCTATGTGGCAAAGTCTGTTGAGGGCTTCCGCGAGGGAGACATTGTGGAGTGCAACGGCGAGTACAACCGCATTGCATCAATCTACGATAAGACCATTACCTTTGAAAATAAATTCGAAGGAAATGTTGTGGATGATACCATCATCCCGAAGACAGTGCTGTATCTTGTTACCTTTGATCTGAGTGTCCGCTATAATGACGAGGTGGAGAACTATACCGAGCTGAGCCTGAACACGGCTTCCAGCAACTATATCGGTTCCAGACTTGCACTTAGCGAACTGATCAGCGCTTCGGTAGAGCCGATGACAGAGATCGGCAATCCTGTGGAAGCAATCCTCGGTGAGGGTGTCCAGAACGGCTTCTTCACACTGGAAGGCGGTACCGACGGAACTATCTCCAAGGTGAATCCCGGAACCTTTATCGGACAGGACAACGGCCCCGGCAAGCGCAGCGGTATCCAGTCCTTCGTAGAGAATAATGTAGTCAGTATGATAGCAGTTCCCGGAATTACCATGCCTGAGGTAGTGGTTGCTCTGGTAGCGCACTGTGAGAACCTCAAGAGCAGATTTGCAGTGTTCGATATGCCGAAGGAGATGTACAAGACCACAGATCTGATCGAGTACAGAAACATCATTGATTCTTCCTACGCAGCAATGTACCATCCTTGGATTCAGGTGTTTGACCGTGCTTCTTCCAAGTCGGATTACATTCCGCCTTCCGGAGCGGTGATGGGCGTTTACTCCAGAACGGATACCAACAGAGGAGTACATAAGGCACCTGCCAACGAGACAGTATTCTGTACCGGTCTTAAGGTTAATTACACGAAGGGAGAGCAGGATATTCTGAATCCCGAAGGTGTCAACCTGATCCGAGCCCTTCCCGGACAGGGAATCCGCGTATGGGGAGCAAGAACGGCAAGCAGCAACAGCGCATTCCGTTACGTCAACGTAAGACGTCTCTTCATCTATGTGGAGGAGAGCATCAAGGCAAATACCAGCTGGGTTGTATTCGAGCCCAATGATGCGGCTCTGTGGCAGAGAGTACGGATGACGATCGCATCCTTCCTTGACAGCATGTGGAGAAACGGTATGCTGGCAGGCGCTTCACCTTCCGAGGGATATTTTGTGGAGATAGGTTCTTCTACAATGTCCAAGGATGATATTATGAATGGAAGACTGATCTGCAATATTGGTATTGCACCCAGCCGCCCGGCAGAGTTTGTTGTGTTCCGTGTAACACAGCATACAGCGGAAGCAGGCGGTGAAGGTGAAGAAAGTTAAGATAAAGGAGAGATAGATTATGGCGAATACATACGATAACGGAAACGGACTTGCTTATCCATTGACTAAAATGAACTTCCTGGTAACTGTGGACGGTATTGCCGGAACTGCAGCTTTCAGCGAAGTAACAGGTGTGGAAGCATCCGTCGATGTCATTGAATTCCGTCAGGGCAATGCCAACAGCCTTGCACCGGTAAAAATTCCAGGACTTGTAAAGCACGGCAATGTTACCCTGAAGATGGGCTACACTCTGGACAGTGCGTTTAAGACATGGATCCAGGAGTGTGTAAGTGAGACCAGAGGTGAGATCCCCAGAAACAATGTGCAGATCGAACTGATCGACATAAACACAGGTGCACCTCAGACAGTGAGCACACAGGTAACAGGCACGAGAGTATGGATCCTGACCAACGCATGGGTTACAAAGTACAATGCGCCGGATCTGGATGCCAAGACCAGTGATGTGGCAATCGAGAGTGTAGAGCTTGCCTATGAAGAGCTCATCATTCCGAACTAGGATCTGAAGTAACAAAACAGTAACCGGACTCACGCCCCATGCTGTCTGCATGGGGCGTGAGTGAACGAAAAATGACATGGGAGGAAATATGGAAACAGTTTACGAATTTACATTGCCCAAGGGCTATATGGATTCTGCGGGGGAACTGCATCGCAGAGGGAAAATGCGTCTGGCGACAGCAGGCGATGAGATTAGTGCAACCAGAGATCCCCGTGTACTGAGCAATCCGTCCTATCTGACGATCGTGATCCTCGGTAAGGTCGTGACGGAACTGGAGGGTGTTCAGATGGTCTCTGCCAACATTATTGAGAAGCTGTTCACCGCAGATCTTGCGTTCCTGCAGGATATGTACCAGAGAATCAATGATATTGAACCGCCGACCATGGAAGTCGTATGTCCTGACTGTGGGAAGGTATTTCAGGTGCCTTTAAATTTTACCGAGGAGGGATAAAGCTGTATCCCAAGGAAGAGCTCTACCGGGAAATGTCGTTTATTTCGTACTATTTCCATTGGAGCAGCGAAGAAGTCCTGAACATGGATCACAACAGCAGGCGAAAGTGGTGCAGCGAAATCTCGGAGATCAACAAGAGCTTGACTCCCTCCGGAAAAAGCAAGAAAGAAAAAAGTATCCTTGACATGAAACCAGACAGATAATAAGAGGTTGCGTATGGCAAAGACAGGAAATAAGGTTTATCAGAATTTTGGTCTGAATCCGGCGACAAATTTTAATTTCATATTGCGTGTGGAAGGGGCTTTTGATCTGCCGTGTAAGTCCGTTCATGTATTCCAGAAGGAAAACGAATATGAATATATTCAGGAAGGTGGGCTGAATGACTATGTGCATATGAAGCGCAAGCCGATTTCAAAACCCTTCACCTTCCAGGTAGAGAGATATGTAGGCGTAGACGGGCTGCTGGTGGACTATCTTGCAAATGGTACGGAGCTGGTTCTGCCACTGGTGCTTCTGGTTAACCGGTATCACTGGAACGGCTATCCCTATCCGACGAGAACCTATGTCTTTACAGGTTGCACCGTGATCGGCAAGGAGTATGGAGAACTTAATGCGGAGAGAAGCGGACTGTTGGTGGAGACGACGACCATCGCCTACCGGGAGATGGTGAATGTGGATGTCGGGATCGGAGCAAATGCAGGAGAGACCTGGGAGTATCAACCCAAGTCGGAAGAGGAAAAGGAAGAGGCGGAGAAAAGGCGCCTGACCCATTCCAAGCGGTACTGGGCGTTTGACGATAAGAAGTACTCCGGAAAAGGAGAGGGATCAGCCCGGCATCCGGAGAATGAGAAGAGAAAAGAAGAACTGCTGAAGGACCGCCGCCTGTGGAATCCGGATAAGAAAAAGGCAGCGGAATCCAAAAACAGTGCGAGACAACCCGAAGATTATCTGGAGATAAAAACAGAGGGAGAAGGACAGGAAAAAGAACGTCTGTGGGCATTTGATAATAAGACATATTCCGGAAAAGGAGAGGGATCAGCCCGGCATCCGGAGAATGAGAAGAGAAAAGAAGAACTGCTGAAGGACCGCCGCCTGTGGAATCCGGATAAGAAAAAGGCAGCGGAATCCAAAAACAGTGCGAGACAACCCGAAGATTATCTGGAGATAAAAACAGAGGGAGAAGGACAGAAAAAAGAACGTTTGTGGGCGTTTGATGATAAGACATATTCCGGAAAGGGAGAGAGATCTGCCCGCCATCCGGAAAACGAGAAGAGAAAAGAAGAATTGTTAGAGAACCGCCGCCTGTGGGATCCGGGACAGAGTAAAGGAACGAAATCCAGACGCAGCGCAAGGACAGTGGCGGATTATCTGGGGAGCAGGGAGAAAAAGGCTTCCGAAAAATAAAGAATTGACGGACAAAGGAAAGGAGAGAGTGCGATGCTGACAGTAAAAGCCCCCATAGAATTAAAGTGCAGAGCCGGTATTGTTCCCTCCTATGAAGGTTTTGTCCGCAGGATTACCGGAAATTACGAGATGATGTCTGCAGCGGTCACAGGGGAGGACCTGCTCCATCTGGTGACTGAGCCACCGGAGGTCTTCTTTGCAGAGGGCAGTGTCTCCACGGTACTTAACCAGACGAACATCTATCAGAACCAGGAGACGAAACTGGAGATTCTGAACCAGCTGCTTAACCGCATTACAGTAGATGCCGGAATGCGCATCACCTATCAGGATCGTGTCTATATTACGGACATGCTGCAGAAGCTGGGCATTAAGAATGTACAGCAGTTCATGCATCAGGTCACACAGCTCAAGGAAGAGACAAAAAATACGACGGAGCTGATTGACTATTACTGGAATCACATGGAGCAGCTGCAGGAACTGATACAGGACTACAAGGAGAGCCGGGAAGAAAAGAATGAAAACAGCGAGTACCGACAGGAGAATAACATCCTGCATCTGCATCAGGACATTATGAACCGTCTGCAGACAGGAAGTATTTACCAGATCGTATCGAATTTTAATCATAATCAATCGGCTTCGGCAGAGTATATCAGCGGAGACGAGCTGCAATCTGCGGAATATTACCGGATCACCAGAAATATTCTGCTGAACACATTGGAAAATGAGGCAAAGGGAGAGAAAATGCCTCTGGAGTACCGACACGAGAATTATTATGAGGAAGTTCTTCCGCTTACGGAGGAGATTACAGAACAGAAAATTACGAACCAGATTGCGGCGGCTGTGCTGCTGCAGCTGGCAGACAATATATATCAGAACCGGCATGAGAACGTAGACCGGAAAGGAGATGTGTGGTACACCGTGTCGAACGCCTTTTACCGTTCGGCAGAGAACACGATGAACCGGCTGCACAGTAATTTTGTGCAGCAGTATTACCGCAGTGACAGGGCGGGAGATTATCTTGTCAATCTGAACGAGAATTACAGACAGGAATTGGAACTGTTGGATCGTATCGTTTCCATTCGGGAGACTGCGGAGGAACAGGAGAGGACCGCACCCGCACAGACAGCGGTGAAACTGGAAAATGTACAGCAATACCGGGAGGAAGAGACTTATCAGAACCTGACAGACAACAGAAACTACCGGGAAGGAGACCGATATTACCGGAACCAGACGGGCAATACCACGGAGGAGAGAAATTATCTTCAGAATATTTCCAATGAAGAGAGATCCCTGAACAGAGAGCAGAATACTTTTGCGGATACCGAAGTCAATGTCCGCCAGGAACAGCAGGAGGTGACGCTGGAACAGCTGGAGGAATTTCATCGTCACAATGTGGAAAACCGCAACAAATATTACCAGATGCTGGAACAGCTTAAGAATCTGCAGGAGAAGCCGGGAAAGGCACCTGATCTGCAAAGGATGCGTAAAGAAGGGCTTCTGGCATTGGAGCATCCCCAGGAAATGCTGCAACAGCTGACGGAAGAGGGAAGCGTGCAGAGGGAGCAGGAGGTGCGTCTCAGACAGCAGGAACTGGCATTTTTGCCGGAAGAGACACAGCGCATCTACGAGGTGCTGGAGCAGTATCTGCAGACTCCGGAGAGATACCGGCAGGCAGAGGCGGCGACAAACCGGGACATTGGAAGACTCATGCGGGATATTGAACTTGTGGAGAGAGAGTCCCGGGAACAGATACAGACGCAGGTACATACCGACAGACAGTTAAGAAGCAGTTCGGAGACCTTCGAACAAAACTGGCTGGAAAGACCGGCTGCAGAACTGCATTACGGCGAAGAGGCTGCAGACGATGGTGGGAGACCTGCCTGGCAGAGCGGTACTGCGGACCTGCCAGCGGAGCGCAAGATCGTGGAGCAAAATTTGCGGGAGCAGGAGCTGCTTTACAGCCACACAGACAGGAAGCTTCGGGATATTTCCGAGACGGTGGTTGAGAGATGGCAGGAAAATTCCCACAGGGAGCCCAGCCAGAGCCCGGTGACCGAGGAGAAGCGGCGGAACCGGATATCTCTGGTGCACAGGCAGCAGACAGAAAATGAGGTCACCGAAGAGATCATGGAACAACTGATGAACCAGAACCGTGTACTGGAGAACCAGACAAGGGTGATGGAGGAGGTCACACAGAATTCCAAAACGGTGGAGCGTCATATAACGAACCAGACAACACATGAGATCACCCGGGAGACGGAAAATCTTACGGAGATGATCAGCCGCGGGGTGCAGGGAAGGATCGGGGACATCACAGATCAGGTGTATAACCGGTTGGAGAAGCGCCTGCAGAATGAACGGCGGCGAAGAGGGATCTGATTAGACATCGAGGAAAGGAGGTGGGGCAGGAATGAACTCTATAGCGGAAAATCTTGTGAACAGCCTGTCGGGCAATGTGCCGAAGGCGATACTTTGCGTAAGAAATATCAAGACCCTGGAGCAGATCACTTCACGGGACGGTGCCGAGGAGAGACTTCGCAAGAAGAGAGACAACATGAAGGACACTCTTGATGCGGCAAAAGACTTGCAGGATGCATTCATGAAGGCAACAGAGGATGCACTGTCCGGCACAGTGTCATCAAAGGCCAGAAAGAATCTGTTGGGGCAGGACCAGGCATATCTTGCCATGGAGGTGCAATATAATCCTTCCAGTATCCAGATGCAGACGGCCACGGGGTCACAGCTGGACTACAGCGGCGGCAGCATGGGAAATATGGCAAATAACATGATCATTCAGAATATAGTACCTACCTCCACTACCATGAATGTCCAACTGATTTTTGACGAGGTGAATATGTATGATGCTTTTATGGTGAACAATGTGAATTCACCGGTGGGCGCTATTACCCAGGCAGCGAAATACGCCGTAGAGAAAGAGCATTCCGTTCAGCATCAGATCGAGGGGATCCTTTCCCTGCTTACGATGGATGTTACGAGACAGGTGGTGTTCTACTGGTCCAAGATGTGCTTCCGGGGAGAACTCACGGCGGTACAGGCAAACTACACCATGTTCAACAAATCGGGAAATCCGATCCGGGGAGTAGTCAATCTGTCCATAAGACAGGGAGAACAGGCGGAACTCTTTGAATCGTCCTACTGGGGAAAAGCATATGAGAACCTGTTCACCAAGGGAAAGGCAGACGGTAAGAGTACTTTGTCAAAAGTTACGAACAACAATGTTCTGAATCTGAACCTGTAAAAGCTATGACAGCGGAAAAGGGGCAGCCATGAATGCAGCGAATCATACACTTGGAAATATAGAGAAGGCACAGATACATATCAGCAGCTACAATATGATAACGGAAAAGAAACTCCAGATCAAAGAAATCGTTCCCGCGAAGGGAACGTCGGGAGGGCTGGGCAGCATTGCAGGACAGAGCGGACTGGGATCTGTGGGATCCTCACAGCTGGAAAAGGTAGCGCAGGCGGCAGTGGGAGCGGTCGGAAATGCAGTGAAGACCGTGGGCAGCCGGCTGGAGAAGACCGTAAAGACCTACACGGTACAGTTCAACCCCAGCCAGCTTACCTTAAGCGGATATGGCGGAGGAATGTATCAGAAGACGGACTACGGAAGTGCTTCCAATGCTAAAAAACAACAGGGGAACATAGGAATTTCCTACGAGCCGGCAAAAGTCAGGCTGATGATGAGTGTCACGCTGATCTTCGACCAGGTATCTGTAAAGGATGCCTTTATGGCGGATAAATTTGCTGCGAACCCCACCGGAGTAGCCACCGGAGTGGCCACTCTGGCCAAAGAGGCAATCACAAAGGAGGAATATTCGGTGCAGCCCATCATTGAGGGCTTCATTGGGATGCTGCGTCAGGAGCGCACACGGTTTATTACCTTCTGCTGGGGATCCATGCAGTATGAGGGCATCGTGAACAGCCTGAATACGAAATATACGATGTTCAGTCTTACGGGGCAGCCCATCAGGGGCGAGGTGGATCTTTCTATGATTCTGGTGGATGAGGAGGTCGGACCGAACAACATGGGTGTCTGGAAGAAGCATTATGAGGAAGCCTTTGGCGGTGGCAATGTGAGCTATAAAAAGAAGACACAATCGGTGGGAAATATTTTCAACATATAGGAGAATAGCTGCTGAAATCAATGCAGGGGAAAGAGAATGGCAAGCTTTGATTACAAAAATCTCTTAACAGAATACAACAAATTCACCAGCCCGAAGGTGGTGGTACTGGTCGGCGGAAAGAACCTGTCGGAGGATAAGAATAATTTCAGTATCTCTGATGTGGAGATCGAAATGAGTGCAGGCTATGAGGCAGGCATGGCGACCTTCCGGATCTATGACTGCTACGACAGGCTGACCTGTACCTTCAAGACGCAGGAGCTACAGCCGTATATCAAGCTTGGCTCCCAGGTAACAATCTGTCTTGGCTATGATCTCACAGTGCGCAAGGTGTTCTGCGGTTTCATTGCAAGGGTCAATTTTGACTTCTCGGCAGGCGGCGGGATTCCCGGCGTAGAGGTCACGGTGATGGATGCAAAAGGCATCATGATGGCGAATAACCATTCACAACAGCTGAAAGCGCAGTATTACTCGGATGCAGTGAAGGAGATCTTCCGAAAGCCGGCATATAATAACCTTCTGCAAAAGAAGATCATCACGGGTGTCTCCGTGGAGGATACCCCGGATAAGCCGAAGCTGGGTGCAACGGGAGAAAGCAAGACCAGTGACAAGACTGTGGAGATGGTCGGCGAGAGCGATTACGAATTTGTGGTAAAAGCGGCAAAGAAGTTTAACTTTGATTTCTTTATTCACGGGGGAGAGGTCTTATTCCGCAAGGCAAAGAGCAACTCCGAGATACTGATGGAACTTACACCGGAGACCGGAGTCCGGGGGATCAATATGGGGTTTGACATCACCGGACTGACAGCCGGCATTGAAGTACGCTGTCTGGATGTGGGGAAGGGGAAGTTAATCTCCTCCTACAAGAAGAACGGCAACAAGATTTCCCACGGAAATCATGCCAAGGCACTGCTGGCGAAATCAAAGAAGGTGTATGTGGATCCCACGACCTCGTCAAAGATGGATGCTGACAATCGTCTTGATTACCTGATGGAGGATATGACCTACCGCTTCGGAACGCTGGAGGTGGACGTGGTCGGCATACCGGAGATCGTGCCCGGACGCTTTATCAGAGTGGCGGGCTTCGGCAACAGCCTGTCGAATACCTATTACCTGCAGACCGTACGGCACTGTTATACGGATCAGGGATATGTGACAAGGATCATCGGCAAGGCATGCGGATTTGAGAAATAAGTCCCAGATACCGGGAAGGATGGAGGAAAAAGTGTGGCACTTTTTGATGTGATAGATGAAATAGCAGAAAAACAGGTGTTGAAGACGGAAACGGGAGACAACCGTATCTTCGGAATCGTCGTAGGACAGGTCGTGAAGAATTACGACAAGGATATGCCCGGGCGTGTCTGTGTCTCCATTTTTACCCGGGACAAGGAGGCCAACGAACTGAAGTGGGCGAGAGTTGCGATGCCCTCCAGCGGCTCCAGGTGGGGACACTATTTCCTGCCTGAGGTAGGAGACCATGTCCTCGTCTGCTTTGAGCAGGGAAATATTGAAAAACCCTATGTCATAGGCTGTATTCCCAGAGAAAATGATCAGTTTCTGAAGAAGACGGCGGATGAGGATAATCAGTACAAAAAGATCATGACCCGGCACGGCAATACCATTCTGTTCGAGGACAATAAGGAGGGGGAAGGGGATAAGGATAAGATAAAGATCGAGACCCCGAAATCCATCCATCGGATCGAACTGGATAACGAGAAGGGGCTGATGCTGATCTCGGACAAGGACGGCAGGAATAAGATCGAGATACAGACAGGCGACTCGGGAAAAATGGAGATCTTTGCGGAGAAGAAGCTTACGATCAAGGTCGGAGACAATATTACACTGACCATGAACGGCAACAACGGCACGACGGAGCTTGAGACGACAAAATTAAATGTGAAGGTGAATGGAAATATGAAATACACCTCCACGGGGGGCGCAACGCTGGAGGGTTCTACTGTCAGCATGAAGTCAACGTCTTCCATGAATCTGGAAAGCAGTGCAGCGGTGAAGATCAGTGGAACGCCGATCAGCATCGGATAGGCAGGGGGGAACAGCGATGGAGAACAATGACTTTTTAGGCAAAGGAATGAAATTCCCGCCGCAGATCAATTCTGCTACAGGAAGATTTGTGACGGTCTCGGATCTGGAGAGTGTCAGGGAGTCGGTTTACCTGATATTGATGACACAGAAGTCGGAGCGGTTCCTGCGGCCGGAATTCGGCAGCGAACTGATGGCATATACATTTATGGATGTCAACCTGACAAATATCAATATCATGTGCGGAAACATCCGCCGGGAGATACAGCGGCAGGAGCCCCGCATCAGTGACGTGGAGGTGTCGGCAGATCCGGATATCAAGGACGGATGCCTTGTGATCAAGGTGGATTATTATGTGATAGGCAGCAATACGAGAGATAATTTCGTCTTTCCCTTCTATCTGAACACAGGGGAAGAGGAGACTGCGCAGGAGGAATTCGCACCGGAACAGGGTGATACAGGGGAGCAATATGAAGATTGATAAGAGAACAGCGACGGATATTGAAAACAAAATAGCGGAACTTGCTGCCTCCTATGTGCCGGAATGGAATTTTAGCAGGGAGAATCCCGATATCGGTTCCACGATTGCTATTCTGTTTGCAGGTCAGATGAAGGACAATATTGACCGGTTTAATCAGGTGTTGGACATCTGTCATACAGAATTTGTCAATATGCTTGATCTGTCCCTTTTGCCGGCGAAGCCGTCCTGTGCCGTGGTACTTATGGAACTGATCCAGGATACCATTCCGGGCACGGGTGTTGCAAAGGGAACAAAGCTGCTGGCGGAGGGTGAGGAGCCCCAGATCTTTGAAACGGCACACAATCTGTATGTGACGAATTCCCGACTGCAGTCCTGTTTTATGACGGAGAAGGAGACAGGAAAGATCCTGCCGTTATTGGGCAGCTTCCGATGCCCAAAGATTCTGCCGGAAAAGGAGCCTGCCGGGGAACAGGAGGAGCCGGATCAGCCGGAAAAGCTGACACCGTTTTACCTGTTTGGAGATCAGGCTAAGGGAATGGAGCAGAACGCAGTAATGCTCTACCACCCCACGGTATTCGATGCAGCAGGAAACACGATCTTCGTAAGAATAGAGGGAAACGAGGAGATTGTAAAGAAACTTCTGGCAGGGGATTTCACCCTTCAGTATGTCACGGAGCAGGGGCTTAAGAAGGTGGAGGGGCTTGGACTTTTGGCGGACGGCAGAACTCTTGCTTTCAGAGAACCGGAAGAAAGTGTTCCGGTGCAGCTTGATGGCAAAGACTACGGTATGCTGGCAATCATTGCCGGGGAGCCGGTGAAGGAAAATATGGAAGTCGAGGGCATCCGGCTGGCATCCGCCGGAGAAGCACAGGCGCCGGAATTTGTGAACAACGGAACTACGGATTTTGAGACAGAGACTTTTGCACCCTTCGGGGATACACTCTCTCTGTTCAGCGAATGCTATATCGGGCATGACCGTTATTTTGGAAAGCCCGGAGCACTTGTGACGCTTAACTTTGAGGTGACATACCCGGAGCACAGGGTTTCCCTCATGGCAGAGACAGAGCAGGAAGAACTGAAAATTATCAAGCGTAAACCCAGAACAACGGCGGAGAATAATATTGCAGACTGCTATGCGGAGGAGATCGCCATAGAGTATTTCAACGGTATCGGCTGGAAGAAGCTGTCATGCGATCAGGAATACAGATCACTTTTCGGAACAGCGGAGGCAATGAAGTGTACGCTGGAGTTTGTATGTCCGCCGGACTGGCAGGAGATGTCCGTCGGTGGGGACAAGGGAAGATGTCTGCGTATTCAGCTTTTAAAATCGGATAACTGTTATATGCGTCCCTGTGTACACCATTATCCGCAGATCAGCAACATGACGATTGCCTACACCTACGGGGATCGTTTTGTGCAGCCGGAGAAAGTGCGCGCAATCGCCGGCACAAGGGAACTGGAGCTCTCGGTGAAGATGATGGAGGGAAAGCGCTTCCTGCTTTTCCAGAGGGGAGAGTATGCGGAGGACTATCTGTATCTGGGCTTTGGAAAACCGATGGAGGACGGTCCGGTCAGTATGCTGTTCCAGCTCGAGGATGGTGCGCAGTATGACGCCACGGAGTGCCGGTTTGAGTATAGTACGATCCACGGCTTCCGACAGATGCGGGTGCTGGATCATACGGCGAATATGTCCCGCTCGGGAATTGTCATGTTCATGCCGCCCTCAGATATGTCGATGGTGACGGTCGAGGGGAAAACGGCATACTGGATCAGACTCAGCAGGACGGAGAAACAGACGGCAGACGGCAATCCGCCGAAGGTGCTGGACATCCGGCTGAACGCAGTCGAGGTCTACAACATAGAGACCAGACAGGAGGAAGAATACTATATCGACGAAGTTGCCGCCAATATGGTGTTCGATCTGGGTGTGCCCAACATTCTGGATGTGGAGCTCTGGGTGAACGAGACAAACAGACACACCGAGGAGAACATGAACCGGCTGTACAGGGAGATGCCGGACAGGGTGCGCATCGAGCGCGACATGATCGGCAGCATCTCCTCCTTCTATGTAAAATGGAATGAGACGGAGCAGTTCGGAGACGGGCGGCTGGAGAGAGAGTACATACTTGACAGGCTGAACCAGAGAATCCTGTTCGGTGACGGAATCCACTCGGAAATTCCGAGAGTTTTAAACGATGCGGCATTCCGCATGGTGATCCGCTGCTGCAACGGACAGCAGGGAAATGTGGAAGTGGGAAGCATCAACGAATCTCTGGAAAACCTGATGTTCATAGATACGATCTACAATCCGAAATGTGCTTTCGGCGGCAGCAATATCGAAAGCATTGACAGTGCGCTGAGAAGGGGAGCAAATATTTTAAGCTCCAGAAGGCGGCTCGTGTCGGTGAAGGACTATGAGCGGGAAATCCTGTCCTATTCGGACAATATAGAAAAGATCAGCTGTGTGACAGGAATCGACCGCAACGGGGAAAGGGCGGACAGCAAGGTAACGTTTGTACTGTTGTTGAAGGACTACAAGTCCGGATCCTACTCCTTCCACAATGCTGCGGCAAATCTCAAGAAGCATCTGCAGCAGAATTGTGAGCTGATGATCGCACCCGAGGAATTATGCCTCACAGAGCCGGTATTTGTCTCTGTCTCCGTGGATGTATGGGCAGAAATCAGGGATATGGACGACGGCTTCGAGATGCAGAATCGCATGAAGAAATGCCTTGAGGAGTATCTGGACGCTGTGAAAAACGGAATGGAATCCGGCTGGGACATCGGAGTGCTTCCGAAGAAATCCCAGATCCGGATGAAGCTGAATTCCATGAAGGCGAAAGCGGCGGTGAGGAGAATTGCGGTGACGGCGACCTATACAGATGCCACCGGACCGCACGAGATGGACATCGACGACATTGAGGTCACGCCGTTCATGGTGACGAGAAGCGGAGAGCACAGAATCCATATCATGCTGTCGGAGTAAGGGAAGGAGAAGGAAAAATTGCTTGTCAATAAAAATCTGAACGATAAAACTTATCAGGAACTCATAAGCGAAGCAATTATGCAGATTCCTCTCTATACGACCGAATGGACGAATTTCAACCCGTCCGACCCCGGCATGACAATACTTGAGAATCTGACGGCATTTGAGGCATTGCAGCAGGAATCCATCCGGCAGGTGACGCCCCAGATCCGGCAGAAGCTCTTGAAAATGCTTGGCTTTACCGAGAGAAAGGGAAGATGCGCAAGGATACTGATGTCGGCGGAGGGCGTGAAGGAGCCGGTGGAGCTTCAGGCGAACCAGCCGTTTTATCTGGGCGATCTTACCTTTGAGACGAACCGGCGCATGCGCATTGGGGGCTATTTGCTGACCGGAGTATACGGACAGCATGACGGCAGCTTTCAGGATTACAGTTATCTGATCAATGATGACATTCCCAAAGCGGCGATGATCTTCGGGGAGACTCCATGTGAGGGGGACTGCGTTTACTTTACGGCTGACAGACTGCCGGAGCCGGGAGAGGAAATGATTTTTTACATGACTCTCGCAAACCGTTTTAACCGCAATCCTTATGAGGAGAAGGGGAATAACACGTTCGCAGATCTCGTGTGGGAGTGCTATACTGAGAACGGATATGAACCCATGAATGTGGTGGACTATACCTCCTGTTTTCTTGTAAGCGGCGAGGTGAGGATGCGGATGCCAAATACAGCGGCGGCAGTCTGTGAAGAACTTCCGAAGCCGGCCTACGCCATCCGCACGAGGGTCATTAAGGCGGATTATGATGTCAGCCCGAAACTTCTGTCAGTAGCGGGATTTCTGTTCGAGGCATGGCAGAAAGAGACAAAATCCGTATGTTATACTTTCCAGAAATATTCAAAGATTACGCTGAACAGTGAACTGATGGAGGAGGGGTATCTGCAGGTATTCTGTAAGGAGGAAAAGGGCTCCTTCTACCGCAGATACGAGCCGGTCTCCGAGGAGGGAGACAGAGGGCGTTTCTATACGCTGGAGCATGAGAGATACGGAGTAAATACTTTTAGCTTTGACAGAAGGCGGTTCGGATTTGCCCCCGACAAGCTGAAAAATGCCGTGAAGATCATGGTCTATTCGGAGGAAATGATGCGCAGGTTCTACCTTGGAATCGTGCAGGGCTATGATGCACAGGAAATGGAGCTGCCGGTGAAAAATATTGTGGCGGAATCCTTCTGCATTATCGCAAAGCGGACAGATGAAAACGGTGAAGAACTTTTTGATTTTGTAAGACCGAACTACTATGAGGAGGATTCCCTCACCTATTATCTTCTGGAGAATGAAGGCAGGATCATCATTGAGGATGCCGGTGTGTTTATCGGTGCATCGCTTTATATGGGTTCCTGCAGTATCACCAGAGGACAGGAAGGAAATATCCGGGAGGGCAGCCATTTCCGTACAGGAAAGAATCTGCAGGATATTGTGTTTGTCAATGCGGGGCCCGGTACGGGTGGGTGCTTCCGGGAGAGCATCACAGATGTGAGGAAGCGTTTCCTTGCAGACATGAATAAACCTTACACCGCTGTGACAGCGGCGGATTATGAGTCGATCGTAAAGAGTGCACCGGGCTTATGTATCCATAAGGTCAGAGCGGTGCTCCGGGAGGAGAGAAATGAGGTACAGATCGCAGTAAAGCCTGGAACGGATGAACGCTTTCCGAAACTCTCCGACACTTACCGGAAGAGTCTGGAGCAGCTTCTGGAGAAGAAGCGCCTGCTGACAACGAGGGTCGAGATCGTTCCCCCTGTCTATCTGCCCATCAATGTGAAGGGTGTCATCTATGTCAAGAGACATTATGAGAGAGAGCAGGGACTGATCGAGCAGACGATAAGGGAGCAGCTGGATTATCTGGAGTCGGACCGCAATTTCGGTGATGTGCTGAAGTTCGATGAGGTGTTCCGGGCGGTGGAAAATCTGGAATGCGTGGAATACATCTATGATCTGACGCTGCATCCCCAATATCCGGGAGCAGCGAAGATCAGGGACAACGATATTTATCCGAACGCAGATTGCCTGTGTTATGCGGGAGATATCCAGCTTGAAATCAGGAACTATGAGAAATAGGGAAGGAAAGCGGTATGGCAGCAGTTACTTATTCAATTAAGAAGAACCGTATCAAAAAAGGACTGTGCAGTGGCTTCTCGCTAGAGAACGAAGATGTTCTCACAGCTGTGCCCACGGAACAGGAGCACTATCTTTTCCTTCAGGGAATTGATGCTGTCAAGGAGGACATGACGTGGGGAAGGCTGCATTTTGAGATGCAGCTTTCGGAGAATGCCGTTTGTCTCGTCTATGTCAGGGCATTGAATCAGGACAGTTTTTACCGGAACGGAAAGGAGACGGCTATCAGCGCTTTTCTGACAGATCCGGAAGAGCCTGACAACCTGAAGGTGCAGTTCTTCCAGGAGATTGGCGCAAAGCGTTGTGTGAATACGTCAGACATCCTGCTGTATGAACAGAGTGGAAGGTATCTCTATCTGATGATCCAAGTGATAGGAGAGGGGGTCAATACGATCTCCCACATCCGGGTGGAACAGCAGGGTGACAATTTTATGGATACTTTCCCGGAAATCTACCGGGAGAGGAACAGCTTTTTCCATCGCTATCTTTCGGTATTTTCCAGTATCTATCAGGAGTTTCAGGAAAATATCGACCAGGTGGACAGACTGCTTGACCTTGACACCTGCCCCCGGGAAATGTTGCCGATGTATGGCAGATGGATGGGAATTGAACTTGGGGATGAATGTAAGGATGAGCCGTGGCTGCGGACGTTGATCAGGGAAGCGTACCGGCTGAACTGTATGAGAGGCAGTAAATGGGCCATTGAGAGGATCGCGGAGATCGTTCTCGGAGAACCGGTGGTCGTGCTGGAGAGCAACGTCATGAAGGCCTATGTGGAGGAGACGGAGCAGGAACAGTTTAAGACGCTGTACGGCGACAGCCCCTATGATGTCACCATCCTGATCAACAGGCATGTGACAGAGGCTTTAAAATCCCGGCTGATGCTGCTGATCAACCAGTACAGGCCTATCCGCAGCCGGATACATATCGTATATCTGAAGGAAGCCGGCAATATGGATTATCATACCTATATGGATATGAATGCCCGCATGATCTGCGATAATGCGGGACAGTTGGATACCGATGCACAATATATGGATGGCATTGTGACACTACAGTAAAGGAGCAGACGGAACATGAATCTTACAGAGACAAGAAATGACAGCACGATCCAGATCAAAATTGAAGGCAGAGTGGATACCACCACAAGCCCGCAGCTACAGCAGGCAATTCTGACAGCATTTCAGAAGGGGAGTAAGGTGGTTCTGGATTTCGGGGGAGTGAACTATGTGTCCAGCGCAGGACTGAGAGCCCTGCTGATTGGCCAGAAGACAGCTATGTCAAAGGGCGGCAGTATGGTGATCGTGCATGTCTGCGATGAGGTTTTGAGCGTGCTCAAGATGTCAGGGTTCAGCGGCATACTGCAGATCGAGTAATGGTGAGTGATGATGATTCGATTTGTAGATGTATCTGCCGGATACGGAATTGAACAGGAACCGGTATTTACGCATTTCAGTGAGACCATAGAGGACGGAGAATTCGTTCTGGTGACAGGAGAGAGCGGCGTGGGAAAGAGCACCTTTGTCAGACTGCTGCTGTGCGAACTCCTGCCTTTGGCGGGACAGGTGTTCGTGGACGGACAGGATCTGTCGCTACTTAAGAGGGGACAGATTCCCGTCTATCGCCGGAAGCTTGGAGTCGTGTTTCAGGATCACCGACTGATTCCTGACCGGAGCGCCTATGAAAATGTGAAGCTGGCGCGGCTGGTGGCAGGGGGAAGGAGCCGGGATACCGACCAGATGATCTGTTCCCTGTTCTCTCTATTCGGTATCACAGAACTGTATAAACGCTATCCCAATGAGATGTCCGGTGGGCAGCAGCAGAAGGTCTGTCTGGCGAGAGCGGTAATGAATTACCCCAGGTATCTTCTGGCAGATGAGCCTACGGGAAACCTTGACCCGGAGTCCTCAAGGGAGATCATGAAGTTCTTTGAACTGGTTCACAGACAGGGAACAACGGTCATAGTGGTGACACATGACCTTGAGGCGGCAGACGGACTTGCCTGCCGCAGAATAGAACTTTCCTGAACTGGAAAGGGGAGTTTTGTGCCGATGCATACCCGACACAGAATTGATATTACAGAGAGTGTGTGCAGAAAAGGAAAGAGGAAAAACTATGAAGAACAATGTACAGAAAATGGTTTTTGAGAAAGTAATCGCACCTTTTGCAGACAGAAAATACGGATATGTGGGTGCGGAGCTTGAGTATCCGATTCTTCCGGAAAATGATGAGACGCCGCTGGCCGATATCGGTTCAGAGTTCCTGAAATATCTGGTAGATGAGCACGGCTTCAAGGTATCCGGTATCGGAAGTGACGGCAGATACATGAGAGTTGACCGGGATGGGGATGATGTATCCTTCGATTATTCTTATATCCTGCTGGAATTTTCCATGGCAAAACAGGAGAGTCTTGTCACGATCTACGAGCATTTTCTTCCCCTTTTCCGCCTTGCAAAGGAGTATTATGAAAAGAAGGGCTGCCTGATCGGCTGCTTCGGCAGGATTCCGTTCCACACTCACAAGGGTGAATATACGCAGGATCCGTTCTATACCATGATCCGGGCTTATCTGACGCAGTATAGTGAGGAGAAAGATCTAAACAAATATTTTGCCAATATGGCATCTGTGCAGACACATATCGACGTGCCGATGGATGCGCTGCTTAAGACTTATAACCTGTTTAATGAACTGGATTTCGTAGGGGCGCTGCTGTTTGCCAATTCCGGAAAACTGGAGGATCCCGATTCCACAGTGTGGTGTATGAGGGATGAAGCCTGGGAGAAATGCGGTA
The DNA here is from genome assembly GCA_934394515.1 of uncultured Acetatifactor sp. Classification (GTDB taxonomy): domain Bacteria; phylum Bacillota; class Clostridia; order Lachnospirales; family Lachnospiraceae; genus Acetatifactor. Next base: position 22,097 of record CAKRRU010000001.1, on the reverse strand, counting down.
TCCCTGACATCGGTGTATATCCCGGGAGCTTTTCTTCACTGGAGGATATAGCGGCGGCCATTGCCGGGGAAGAGATCTTTATCGAGCCGGTGGACGGCGGCATCCGGGGCATGAAGCCAATCTCTTTGGAGAAGTATTTCGGTGAGCAGGGCAATGATCCGGAGCGTTTTCAGTTCTTCCGGAGTTTCAAACATGTGGTGCTCAACGGCTATCATGTGCTGGAGGTGCGCAGTGACTGTACACAGCCGCTGGCAGACTGTCTGCTGCCGGGAGCCTTCCATCTGGGAATTGCCATGAATTTCGACAAGGCGGCAGAGCTTGTTAAGCGCTTCAAGGCCGATAACGGCATTACGGAGGATTATGCAGAACTCCGTAAGAAGGCGGCAGAAGGAGTGGAAATTACGGATGAGGATGCACTCTATAGCTTCCTGCAGCAGTTGTACGAGGCGGCAAAGGAAGGACTTGCCAAGCGCGGATACGGCGAGGAGAAGCTGATGGCGGGTCTGCAGGACAGAATAGACAAAAGGGAGAATCCCGCACAGAGGGCGAAGAAACTGCTGGCTAAGACCGGTGATTTCAAAGCAGTGGCGAGGGAATTCTGCCGATAACAGGAGGAAAGTGTCATGAAGTTCAAAGGCACAAAGGTTGTGGCCACCCTTGGAATTTTAGCAGTGCTGTCTGCTGCTTTATCTGTTATGGTTCCCACTTCCCAAACGGTGGAAGCGGAGGAACTGGCACAGGAGACAAAACAGCAGACGATTCCGGCGAAAACGGAAGATAGAAACAGCGGGGAGAACAACAGCCGGGGGACACCACCCGGTGGAATAGAGGAGATAAAGGAGCGGGGTGTTCTGGTGGCTGGGATTCCCAGAGACGATCTGCTGGCTTTTTATGAGGAAGACGGAGAAGGAAATATGTCGGGGACGGATGTGGAACTGGCGAAAAGCATTGCAGACTCCCTCGGCGTAGATATCGTCTTTTCCAGAGAGGCCGCCAACAATGATGAGTTGACAAAGCAGCTGGAGAACGGGGAAATCGATATGGTGGTCGCCACCTACAGCAGGACACTGGACAGGGCGCTGCGGGTAAGACTGTCGGAGCCCTATCTGTCCATCGGAATGGCGGTGATGATCAACAAGCAGGCGGCGGTACAGCGGGGAGTGACCCAGAATCCCGCAGGCTACCTCAAGACTTCCGGGGAGAAGATCGCAGTCATTGCCGGGACCTCCCATGTAGATCTGTGCCGGGAACTGTTCCCGGACTGCGAGATCGTCGAGACGAAGGACTACGCAGAAGCGGTGGAGCTGGTAAAGCATAACAAGGTATTTGCTTATTTCTGCGGAGAACTGGAATTCTATTCCGAGATCTGCAGGGACAGGGAACTCCAGATCTACACGGATGTCTATGTCTATTCCGACATCAAGGACGAGTTCTGTGTGGCTGTCTCCAAAGAGAATGAAGAACTTCAGGACTATGTAAATATGTATCTCGCCATGTCACCGAAGCTGACGATCGACGACATTCACAAGAGATATGACGAATATTACAGCGGGGAGGCACAGGATGAAGAGAATGAATAAGATACTTTCCTCGCCGGTCACGCTGTTTGTCGGCATACTTGCGGGATTCCTGATCGCTTTCTTCGCAAAGCCGCTGGTTCCGATTCTGAGACCGTTTTCAACGGTATATCTGAATCTGCTGAAAATGTGTGTCATACCCATTGTCTCCACGGCAGTGGCAGTCAATCTGCGGAGGCTGGTGGGACATAAGACACAGGGGATTATGTTAAGATGGATCCTGATCGTCATCTGTGGACTGCTGGCGGCGGCCGCTGTCGGAACAGGGGTAAGCTTCCTGTGCAGAGCATGGGCAACGCCCAGTGCGGATGCGATCCAGCAGCTTACCAACACCGAAGACAATGCAGATGCCATCACCTTTTATACGGTGAGCTATTATGATCCGGAGATAAGCCAGGAAGTGACGGAGAACAGCTTTTCCATGGCAGAATTTCTTACGGATACGGTGCCTACGAATATATTTGAGTCACTGAGCAATAACAATATGATGCAGATCATCTTCTTCTTCGTGGTAGTGGGTGTCCTGCTTGGAATCCTTCCGGCGGAAGAAACAGATGTCATAACGGCTGGCCTGGAGGGAATCTATCAGATGTTCTGCCATTTTGTGAAAGACATCCTGCTGTTTTTACCCTTCGGTATGTGTGCAATGCTCGCCGTGCAGTTCGCAGAGTGCGATCTGGTACAGATGATGGGCGTGGTAGGAAAGTTTATCCTGCTCCAGTGGGGCGTTATGCTCCTGCTTACATTGATCGCTTTCTGCATCATACAGGTGAGAACGGGACTTTCCGTGAAGGAGCATCTGAAGGCAATCAGGAAGACCTTTTTCGTCGCCTTCGGAACGAGCAGCTGTATCGCTTCCATTTCGGTGGCCATGGAGGATTCGGTGGACAGACTGGGGCTGGATGAAGAAGTGACCAAGGCAATTCTGCCTATCGGGATAACGACCTTCCAATACGGTGTAATCGCCAGCGGTGCCATCGCAGCCGTATACGGCACCAGCATTTACCCGGTGGACGTTACCGTCCAGACGATCATTGTCATACTGATCGGGGCCATTGCCTTTTCCCTGTCGATCATCGGTGCGCCGGGGGTTGTGGCGGTCTCCATGTTAAGCATTATATTGACACCGTTAGGAATCCCCAGTGAGACCATCGTATTGATCTATCTGGCGACCATACCGTTTTTTGATCCGATCGCTGTATTTTCCAGCGTATATTCCAATATAGCAGTGACAGCCCTCGTTGTGCCGGGAAAGGGGAAGAAGGAGAAAAATGAAGTTTCGAAATAAGATATTTTTGATGATGATAATGATCTCACTGCTGACTCTGGTCAGTCTCGGTGCAGTATCCGTGATACAGTTCCTGCACACGAAGACGGAGGTCAGGAACCGTCTGGAGGAGCAGAAGGACATTCTGTATGCTAAAAATATGGAGATCATGACGGGCTCCCAGGAGGACAGTGTCAAATCCTTTGCCTATGAGTATGCCAGCACGCTGGAGAACAATCTGGACGAGATCGAGCAGGAACTGACAGTCATGGCATCCTATCTGCAGAAGCTGTACAGAGACGGGGTATCGGAGCAGTCCGCTTATTCCGATTCACTGGTATATCTGCAGCCCGGCGTCACTTATGAGGAGGTGAGCGGGGAGTTCCAGAGCATAAAATCCGTCCGGGATATGATACATATAATTCTGCCGGAGGACAGCCGTTCCATGATCTACTATGTGACCCAGAGCGGAATGCTGTTGTCTGATCTGGAGATAGAATACGGCGGCTCCGAGGTAGACCGGAGAGAGAGAGACTGGTATATTGCAGCGGCAGAGAGCGGAAGCATCTGCTGGATGCCCCCCTATAAGGATGCGTTGACGGGCGAGATGACGCTGACCTGTTCCATGCCGGTCATCGTGGACGGGGAGCTGAAGGGCGTGATCGGAGAGGACATTTATCTGACGGATGTCTGTGATACGATTCTGCAGCAGGATCAGAACATTTTCGAGAATGTCTTTCTTTTGACGGAGGACGGCAGCTATATCGTGGGAACGCAGGATGAGCTTGACGAAAAACTCTCCGAATATACGAAACAGATGCAGCAGGAACTCAATGACGGTGTGGCGGTAAGAATTCTGGATCAGGAGCGGTTGATCCTGGGCAGCGCAACCATCGAAAATACAGGCTGGGATGTCTTTGTGGCGCTGGATTACAGCCGTCTGGAGCAGCCGGTACAGAATGTAGGAGAAGCGATTACAGAAAGCTCCGCTGCGACCATCACCTTTTTAGAGCAGAATATACGGAACGTACTTGTAAGCTTCGGTATTCTTGCACTGGTGCTGCTGCTCATTGTCGGAGTGGTGTCCTCGGCATTTTCCAGGACGCTGGTGGAGCCCATTGAGGAACTGACTCATGGAGCCGAGATTATCAGTAAGGGAAATCTGGACTACCATCTGGACATCCATACTGACGGCGAGATCAAGAATCTGGCGGATGCTTTTTCCGCCATGACGGTAGACTTGAAGAATTATATTGAGAATCTGAACAAGGTGACGGCAGAGAGGGAGAGAATCGGCGCAGAACTGAATGTCGCAGCGAAGATCCAGGAGGATATGCTGCCAAAGATATTCCCCGCTTTCCCTGACCGGAAGGAATTTGACGTTATTGCTGCGATGGATCCCGCCAAGGCCGTGGGAGGAGACTTCTATGACTTCTTTATGACGGACGATGACCATTTAGCCATCGTTATGTCCGATGTGTCCAGCAAGGGAGTTCCGGCGGCTCTGTTTATGGTCATTGCCAAGACACTGATTAAAAACTATGCGTGTCAGATGCATGATCTCGGCAAGGTGTACGAGGTGGTAAACAATCAGCTGTGCGAGGGAAATGAAGAGAGCATGTTTGTCACTTCCTTTATGGCGGTCATAACCATCAGCACGGGAGAGATGGAATTTGTGAATGCGGGACACAACCCGCAGCTGTGGATGCACGACGGAGATACCTTTGACTGGATCAAGACAGATCCGGGCTTTGTTCTGGCCGGACTTCCGGGGATTCCTTATGTCAGCCATAAGCTGCAGCTTTCCCATGGTGATAGGATTTTTCTGTATACAGACGGCGTGACGGAGGCACAGAACAGTGTGAGGGAGCTGTTTGGGGAAGAGAGACTTTTAGAGAGTCTGAACCGTTATGGCAGAAAGCCGATGGATCAGCTTCTGCCGGCAGTCAGAGCGGATGTCGATGCATTTGTGGGCGGTGCGGAGCAATTTGATGATATAACGATGCTTGCCTTTGAATATCGATGAGACAGAAAGGATAGGAATGTCGTGGAAAAAGAGTTAAAGCTGTCTGCATGTGATGAGAATATGGGAACCGTGATGGAGCAGGTAGAACGGATGCTGGCACAGACCGCCTGTGATGAGATGACACGGATGCAGATCATGATGGCGGCGGAGGAACTGTTTGTCAATATAGCGCATTATGCCTACGGCGGAGAGCCGGGGGAGGCAGTCCTTGCGATGAAAATCATGGAGAATCCGAAACGATTTCACATGACCTTCAGAGATCATGGCATACCGTACAATCCGCTGGAACACAAAGATCCCGATATTACACTGCCTGTGGAGGAAAGAGAGATCGGCGGATTGGGAATTTTTCTGATCAAGAATACTATGGATAAGATGGAATATGAGTATCGGGACGGATGGAATGTGCTGTCCATCGAAAAGCGTCTTGCGGAGTAAGAAGGGAGCAGATATGTCAACGAAGAAAAAAATCATTTTGCTGGTAGCGGTCATTTGCTATGCATGTATACTCTATGGATTTTTGACCGGTAACAGTATGTTCATGATGGTCACGGTCATTCTGTATGCAGTGCTGATGCTGGCATTTGTGCTTCTGGCAGACGCAGGTGACCCGGAGACGGTGGAAAAGAACCGCAGACAGCTGGAAGAGGCGGAAGGCAGAAACAAGGAACTTGATGAAAAAGTTCATGAACTCACGGCGGAGAAGGAACGCTACGCCAAGGCAATGGAGGAAGCAGCCACGGCGAAGGAAGAGGCCATCGCAGGACAGCAGGAGCTGCTTGCCAGACAAGAGGAATTAAACGAGGCACTCTCAAAGGCTGAGGAGATCAAAAGCCGGTCCGAAGAGCGGGAAAAAGAGCTTCTCTCCAATTTCCTGCCGCCGGTGGGGGAAGGAGAGCAGCCAAATGAGACCATCGACATTATCCAGATCGCCAGAGATACGATTCAGGAGCTGAAGCCTTTTGCGGAGAAGGTACATCTGGAGATCCGTATTTCGGCACCGGATGATAAGATCCTTGTCAGGGCGGATGCCTCAAGACTGCGGATCATGTTCCGCAACATTATTGACAATTCCATCAAATACATGAACCGGGCAGGAATTCTTGTTATCACGATCTCGAACCTGGGGGACGATATTTTCGTTGTACTCAAGGATAACGGAAACGGTCTGTCAGAGAAGGAAACGGCTCATATCTTTGAACTCAATTATCAGGGCTCCAACCGGATCAGCGGAAACGGACTGGGTCTGACGCAGGCGAAGGCCATCGTGGAATACTACGGCGGCACGATCTATGCGAAGAGTAACGTCGGCAAGGGCATGGGAATCTATGTGCAGCTGCCGACCGGCTAGACCAACGGAAATTTTGACAGATAGGAAGCATGGAGAGTGTGGCGGATGAAAAAGCAAAAAGGACTTATCATTGTGGCGATGGCGTTCTTTCTGGTCAGTGGTGTAGCTGCCTGTGTCATCAGGCAGTATCTTGACAGACAGGAGAACGTTCCGGTGCCCGTCTATGTGAATCAGCACTGGGAATTGCAGCCGCAGACGAAAGAAACGCCGGGGGAGATAACGGAACAGACACCGGAGGAAGTACCGGCGCAGGATCCGGAGACAAAGCCGGAGGAGACCGTCTATTATGCGTTTACTGTGCGGGGGGATATTACTGCCCTGCATATCAGGCTCACCCCGGGGCTGGATGGACAGATCCTGGGCAAACTGAAGCCGAATGAGACGGGGTATGTACTGGAGCGGGGCGAAGAATGGTCCCTGGTGACCACCGGGAAAAAGAGCGGATATGTCTTTAACTATTATATCGTGATGGAGGAGACCCCGGAGGAAGATTTTCCTGAAGAATACAGGAACTGACGCCTGGATTTTCGGATAAGGAGAGGCTTATGAGACTGAGTGACAGACTTGCAATGCAGCAGATGAGGAAGCGCGGCAGCGGAAACCGCATGGTGGAGGAAGAAGAGACCCTTACCTATCAGAACCGGAAGCGGGAGACCTCTCTGAATGAAGAACAGGGAGTCTTTCAGGGAAAGACTTTTGAAGGAATCAACACGGAGAAAAGTATCTTTGACCGGACGGCGGTGTTCCGGGTAGAGGAGAGACAGTGAAGCAGACGACAGGCAAGGAGGAGACAGCGTGAATATCTATGACAAGTTTGACAGAAAACTGGAAGGGGAGCCGTTTAGCGGATACCCGGAGTATATGGACTATCTGTTTGCCTGTGTCAACAGCCGGATGGATCTGTACCTTGAGGAAATGAAGGGACTGTTTGCGTCCGGACAGGGCGGATATAAAAATGTGCTTTACCCGGATCTGGAGATCGCCCATACCATGTGTCAGGAGAAAATACATATCTTTTCCTCGGAGACAGTCAGGGACAGTGAGGACAAGGAGACCGGAGAGGAGCAGCCGGCGGAACTGAGTGACGAACTGATGGCTCTGCTGGGGGATTATGCCGCAGAGATGGCAACCGTTGCATCGGGGGGAAACCACAGTGTCAGAGAGCCGGACTGCGAAGAGATGATGGCGTTTATTGAAGTGCGGGCTGAAAAGACGCTGGAAGCGGGGATTGCGCTTCCGTTCTACTCTCTCTGCAAAAAGATGGAGTTTGAGCATTTTACCACGTTCTGCTTTGCCTGCAGCATCCTGGCATCCACGCAGACGGATTATGCGGGGGTGTTCCAGGTCATTAACGAAAACGGGAATCTGCCTGCTCCGACTATCGAATCGGCAGCAAGGCTGTATTACGGAAGTGAGTTTTCTATTACAGGAGCCTATGGAGATATGTCGGTGGGACTGGAGCAGCTGCAGCCAATCCTTGATCTGAGAGTAAACGGAAGTATGCCGTTCTCCACTGTTGTCACACCGGACAAGCGGATTATCGACTTTCTGTTTGGTAAGCATCCAATGCAGCTGGATGAGAACTATATCCGCTTTTTCAAGATGCTGACGGATGACAGGGAACTGGATCCGATCATGGCGAATCAGGGGCAGCTGGATGCCATGGAGATCTCCTATCGTGAGGGGGTACGCATTTTCTCTTTCTTTGGGGATGAGGGAAGCGGACGGAAATTTTTCATCAAGCAATTCTGCAAAAAGAACGGGATGGGTGCAATCTCCGTCAACTGTAAAAAGCTTTTTGTCTATGATTTCACCTTTGTGGAAAAGGCACTGTGGGCGGTTACCAGAGAGTGTATTCTGACCAATTCCTGCTGCTGTCTCGATGAGCTGACCTTCCACGAGGAGGAGAAGGATAAGTTCCTGGGGTACATGGATCTCGCTTTTGCAAAGCTGGTGAGCAAGGGACTGCTGGTCTACGCATTGAGCAAGGAAAAAATGCCGATGCGCGATATCACGAAGGAGGAGTTCACGGAACTGGAGATTCCGACGCCTACGACGCAGGAGAGAGAGGAGTGCTGGCGTCTGTTTGCGAAGGATTATGCGCTGGGTGATGACATCGACCTGCTGGAGATGGCGACAAAGTTCCTGTTCACTCCGGGCAAGATCAAGGCGGCGCTGGCAAATGCCAGAAGCCTTGCAACCATGAACAAGGATATCCTGATTCCACGGGCCACACTTTTTCAGGGCTGTAATAATCAGATGAGCTCGGAACTGACGCAGAAAGCCACCAAGGTAAAAGCAAATTTCGGTTTTGAAGACATTGTCATGAACAGGGATCAGAGGGAGACGCTGGAGCATGCCATCGACCAGATGAATTTCCGGAAACAGGTCTACGACAACTGGCATTATACGAAGAAATATCCCTATGGCCGCGGCTTGTCCGTGCTGCTGTTCGGAGCTCCCGGTACCGGTAAATCCATGTGTGCGCAGGTAATCGCACACGAACTCAATCTTGAACTTTACCGCGTTGACCTTTCCAAGGTCATTGATAAGTACGTGGGTGAGACGGAGAAATCCATCTCCATGATCTTCCGGGAGGCAAAGAAGTGTAATGTCGTACTCTTTTTCGACGAGTGTGATACGCTGTTCGCAAAGCGTTCCGATGATGGAGGAAGCAACCAGGCATCCAATAACAACAAGACTGCGCTGCTTCTGCAGGAGGTTGAGGCCTATGACGGAGTATCCGTGCTGGCCACCAACTACAAACACAATATTGACCCCGCTTTCTTCCGGCGTATGAAATACATTGTGGAATTCCAGTTCCCCAATGCGGATACCAGAGAGATGCTGTGGCGGACGACGATTCCCAAGGACACCCCTCTGGCAGAGGATGTGGATATCCGCTTCCTTGCAGAGAAATTTGAATTTGCGGGTGGTAATATCAAGAACTGTATTCTCAACGCAGCGTTTCTGGCTGCGGCGGATGGCGATGGAAAGGAAGTGCGCATGAAGCATTACCTTCAGGCAATCCGCTACGAGTATGTCAAGACCGGAAAGGTCTTCACAAGATCGGATTTTGAGCCCTATGCGGAAGAGGTATTCGGCATGGAACTGGGATAATGAGAGAGGCATGAGAAATGAACAGATCTGACTTAGAACTCTATCTGGACATAGATCAACAGAATAGTGTTTTCTCTTCCACGGAGGAACTGCTCGGACAGATACAGAGAATACTGATCTACTGGCTGGCGCAGACCTCCGGAGGGGAGGACGTCCTGGAGGAGACGGAAAAGCTGTTCGGCTATTGGGAAAGCCGTTGCGTTGAAACGGCAAAACAGGGTCCCAAACTTCCCTACATTACGATGCGGGAAGCACTTTCCCTAAACCGGTTTGAAGAATTTCTGGTATGGGTCGCCTGCATCCGGCAGCTGGACGGAGAATTTGCAGCAGAACTCTCCGGGGAGGGAAGTTCTGAGGAATTGACACTGGAGGATGCCTTTTGTCTGTTCCGGAGACTTACCGTGGAGGATATGGAGGCAGAATACCGGCTGCTGGATCCTGATGACCGGTTGAACGTGGTTCTTTTTCAGGACTGGGAGGAAGAGCAGACAGAGCGGCGTCTGCAGAGACCGGTGAAGCTTAAGAAGACGGCACTGGATTTCCTGTTGGAACAGGACTGTGGTATCCATGAACTGACCGGTATCACGGTCTGCCTGGAACCGGATGAGGAGCCATTACTTCAGAATGAGGAGCTGTACGGGCAGTGCAGAGACTATCTGGAAAGGATCCGGAATGGAAAGAGCAAAGGCGTATTACAGTTGTCCGGAGCGGAGGGCGCAGGCAAAAGCTTTCTTCTGAAGAAGCTTGGAGAACCGACAGAATTCGTCGCTGTATTCCTCGGTTTTTTGCTTGAGCGGAAAAATGTGCGGAGAGATCTGCGGGAGATCATTTCCTATTGCGTATTGCGGAGAAAGTATGTGGCACTGCGGCAGCTTCCGGAGAAGCTGGAACCGGATATGCTGGGGTATTTTCTTAAGGTTTTGTCGGAATACATTCCGGTGGTGTGCGTGATGACAGAGGCACCGCTGCGAATACGCTATCCGGGGAAAGCCCGTCCCATGGAGGCAGAACTTCCGGGAGCGACGAGAGAACAGCAGATGCACTTCTGGGAATATTTTGCCGAAAAATATCAGTGTAAGGCACTCTGCAGCCATGGGGCGGAACTGGCAAATCTCTATCGGCTGATGCCGGGAGAAATCGAATGGATGGTACGAAAGCTCAGAGCCCGTTTTTGGGAAGGGACAGAGGTGTCTTATGACGAAGCAAAAGATGTCATCGTCAGTGAGCTGATGGAGGATGCCGGAAGAAAGTTAAAAGGTCTGGCGGCACCTCTGGTGACCGGATTTTCCATGGAGGATCTGCAGCTTCCGGGACAGCAGATGCGAATCTTAAAGTTTGCCATCTCTGCTATCCGGAACAGGTATCTTGTCATGGAGGGAATGGGCTTCGGAAAAAAGATGCCCTACGGACGCAGTATCAGCATTCTGCTGTACGGTCCTCCCGGAACCGGCAAGACCATGACAGCGCAGGTGATCGCAAAGGAAGTCGGACTGACACTGTTTCGGGTGGACTCCTCCAGGATCATGGATAAATATATCGGGGAAACGGAGAAAAAGCTGGGAGAACTGTTTGAAACCGCCAAGAATACCAATGCGATTTTATTCTTTGATGAGGCGGATTCCCTTTTTGCCAAGAGGACGGAGGTATCGAAGTCTACAGACAAATATGCCAACAATGAGGTGTCTTTTCTGTTACAGCTGATGGAACAGTATGAGGGCATCATGGTGCTTGCCACAAACCACAGTAATTTCTTTGATGAAGCATTCCGCAGGAGAATCACATATTCCATCAATCTTCCGTCACCGGATGCCGAGACGAGAAGCCGTCTCTGGAGACTGGCGTTCCCGGAGGGGGTCGAGATTGCGGAGGATGTGGATTTCGATCAGCTGGCCAGAGAACATGAGTTCACGGGCAGCAGTATCAAGTATGTGGCCCAGCAGGCAATGTTCACGGCGGCAATACTGCAGAGTCCGGTGACACTGGAGTGCATCCACACAGGACTGAAACTGATGATGGAGAGGGATTGCCAGGGCTATAAGGATGGAAGCCTGCAGGCATGCTTTACGAGGCTATTGTAAAGAGACAGGCAGCAAATAAAGCAAACAAGTCGGAGCAGATAAGGAGCAGGGTATGGACATGGATATGGAATGGAAAGAAGAGCAGGGGAGATACACCAGTGATTCCCCGGATTGTGAGGGTTGTGTATTTAATTTCGGGAACTTAAATTGTGCGGTGTATGATATAAAGCCGGCATCCATCGTGATCGATCACAAGCCATGTGAAAAACGGCAGCCGGGAGGTGCGATATGAAGAAAAGTTATCAGCCTGATGTGAATTTCAGTTCTTTTGAGGATGTAAAGGCAATTGCACAGACATATGAGAAATCTGTCTTCGGAAAGAAAAACGGTGTCAGTGGAAATATAAGGAATTACAGGAAGCTGAAGTCCTCATTTAACTGGCGTGGGGAAAATGCTGATCGTTTCGAGGCAGTGCTTAATAGGATTGAGCAGGTGGAAAATCTCCGGAACGAAAAGGTCTCAGGGGAGCATCCGGAGGCATATGAAAATATAATGGTGGCATATGCTGATCTGTGTGGCGCATGCAAGGAGTATATTGACAATACGGAATATGGTCATTCTCTCAGCGGCAGACGCCGGGTATCTATTGTGAAAAAAATATTTACCACTGCAGAGAAGGAAGTATTGATGCTTCAGATGCGGTATTTTGAGATGGGAAGCCAGTTTAAGGGGGAGGGAATTACGCTCCGCCAGCTTTTTGCCGGTGAGACCCTTCCGCAGCTGATTCAGGATGATGCTGCAAATTTCTCACTGGAGGAAAGCAATGCGGCTCCGGTGGCAGAAGCGGAAGGATACCGGCTGCATATAAGTGCCGGGGAATTTAAGAACAGGATCGCAGCGGAAGCACTTGTGGATGCCAAAGACAGCAGTGTGATCGCAATTCTGCTGGAATACTATCAGAGAATCTTAAGCCGTATGGATACCGATCCGGCTTCAAAGAGGCTGATACCGGAGGTCCTTCATAGAATCCAGACCTTGTGCGGACAGAATGGGGAGAGTACGGTTCTGGCAGAATTGTCCCGGGATGCGCAAAGAATTTTTGATGAAAAGGGAGCAGGCCAACTGCAGACCGTTTCCACTGCGGGATTAACAGGAAGGGATGGTTTTGCACCGTACCGCAGATATAGGGATACTGCGGATCTGACTATGGAGGAAGAGCAGGTAAGCTCAGACCTGTTCAGTGATTATCCGGTGATTAGTGAGCGGGAAGCAACGGAAATGGCGGGGGAGAATGAGTATAACCGGGGAGAGGCTGCAACTACACTCTATGGTCTGGCCAGTAAACAGGGACGGGAGCACGGGTATATCCAGACTTCCAATTCCTTTAGAATAAACCAGTATCTGAGAAATCAGAAATTTGAAGATGTCAGTTATAAAAGCCATAGAACCATTGGTTTGCTGAATGAGGCTACCAAACAGAACCGGCTGCCCCACAAGGCAAGGTTTTATCGTCTGCTTGGTCCACAGTATCTGCAATATGCCTTGGGACTTGGACAGTACGCAGACGCCACAAGCTTTGCACCGGGAACGGTACAGGCAATTAACGCCATGGCTGGAAAGGTCATCACGGATGCCGGATTTATGTGCGTGGGGTATCAGGTGGATATGATATTCGGCAGATATCCCGTCATGCTGACGCTATTGTGCGATAAGGACATGCCCCTGATGGCAACGACCAATCTCACAGAGGGAGAGTTTATTTTCCCGCGAAACACCAGCTATATGATTATCGGAGCCAGAAAACGGGAAGGCAAAGAGGACAGAGGGCGCTCCATGATCGGCGTGGAATTTAACGGTACAAGAGACAGAGGAGTGTTTAACGGACTGGAGATCATCTGTAAGGTGTTGAATCCGGGAAGTTTCCAGAACCAGAATGCCAATGTACGTCCATGATGACAGATGACCTGAAAAAGGAGGAGCAGAAGTATGGACTTTCAACAGAGAAAGAAACAGGTGATCAAGTCGGAATTTACCAGACTGAATAAATGGGATGACGAGTCGGAACTGACCGTAAAACAGCAGCGCATGGAGACAGCGGAGAGAATGGTCAGACAGAAGGAGCAGCAGAGCAGTGCATTCCGGAAAGAACTGGCAAATTATGACTTCGATCAGGTGCGTGTCTTTGATACGGCTGTGGGAGAGCCTGTGCAGGAGATTACGCCTGCGAAGAAGGCAAAATGCCGCAGCCGTCAGGACAGACAGGCAATCGCCAAAGCAAGGATCCCAATCAGACAGCGCGGGATGGCAGAGAAAATCCCGACAGAGCAGCTGCAGGAGAGAGTGGACGGCACCAGTTGCAGGATACAGGGGAGTATTCAAAAGTATATCGAGGATCTGGGGGACAATATGTCATTCCACAGGCAGGTGAAGGGCAGACCGGATTATGCGGTCATGAAATATTTCTCCGGGATGTCTGACGATCTGGTGGAGGATTACAGTTCGGATGATTACCAGAAGCGGAAAAAATATCTCCGATGGATGACGGATGACCTGATGGGGGAGAACGTTGATGCGAATTATTTTACCCCGGAGCTTCTGGCGCAGTCAGGTGGTCTGGTGTATGGGAAGGTTATGCGCTTCAAGGCGTTCAAGGAAGCCTATGCAGATCCGATCAACAAGCCTTACTTTGACGGACTGAGCAGCATGGAAAAGCAGCTGATCAAGGTGCGTATTCTGGATATGGCGGATTTATATGAAAACGTGCTCCGTTTCCAGTGCAGATGCAGTGGCGTCGATATGGATAACGGAGAATTTCTGAGGAGTGATGCCGAGCTTGCCGCAAAGCCGGAGGAGCTGCAGGCTGTCCATAACTTCAAGGAAAAGATCGAATACCGGAATGTACAGACCCGGGCCATCATGGCATCCAGCTATATGGTGGAACTGACGAAGGAAGAACCGACGCTGGAAGATCAGCAGCGGGAGAGAAAAGAGAGCATTGAACAGGGAGGTGAGCAGGAACTGAAGGGAACCGGACTGACCGGATTCCTGGTGGGCTATAATCCCAGCACCATGAATGAGATCAGACAGCTTTTCATGGATAATGCGGAGAACTATGAAGCGAATAAGCCGCTGCTGGATCTGATGGAGCAGGAATTTTTCCGCGTGACTGATGCGGGAAGTGAATACACGAGGCGGACAAGAGCCATTGATGACATCCGGTCGAATGTGGATCCGACAGGAGCATATGGCACAGTCGCAGAGAAAGAATTTATCAAATTTTTTGCTTCCGAATCAGACAAGATCTCCTTAAAGCAGACCATCATCACGAACCGGTTGAATACATTGCGGGAGGGGATGAAGGCAATCGCAAAGGGCAGGAAGCCGGAAGATGCCAGTGTTAAGAAGGTGATCAAGGAATTCCGGCAGAAGCTGGGCGGCAAAGGGAATGCCCTGCAGGCACAGGTCGATGAGGCGACGGCAGGATGGACGCAGGCCCGTATGCAGTATCCCGAGGATCCGCAGTTTAAGGCACATGAGCGTTATACCGGAACCGAAGATCTCAGGCAATATCTGTCGTATCTTACAGGAGAGGAACAGAAAAAATATACCGCACAGCTTAGCAACCGTATCGGACTGGCCCGTATGCTGAAAGCAGATGTGGATGCAGGAACTATCAAACCGTTGACGCATTGTATTGAGACGAGCAAAGGTAAAATCTCAGGGCTGAATCTCAGTCGAATGGTCCCTAATGTGGAGATCCTGACGGTCACTGCCGGTATAAGCGCAGAGCAGGCAAGGGAGATGATGCGGAAGCTAGCCGCCGGTGAAGAAGGTCCGGAAGCAACGTTGGAAAAGGACACGGTAACCAGGGAGGGACTGATGGAGTACAAGAATGCTGTCTATAAGCATATCAAGGGACTGGAGAAAAAGTACGGAAAAATGCTGACACAGCTTCACCCGGAGGATGTATTGCGCAGGATCAATATCCATGAATTTGCCATGGAAGCGAGACTGGTCCAGGATATGGTCAACCTGACAGATAACAATGGTACAGGAATCCAACTGTTTACGGAAGATGAGCAGGATGAGAATTACAAGACAGATATGGATTATAAGGCACTGGCAGCATATTACTTTAATGCCATTGGCGCAATCAACAGCTATGTACAGTTTCATCTCGCATATAATCCGAATCCGGAGATCGCGGCATACCAGAACGATGACATGGTCCGGCAGATGGAGCTGGCCAGACAGTATGAGGACGGCGTGAATGAGGGACCGGCATTGAAATCATCCCAGATGCCTTATTATGCGCAGTCCGTACGACAGCGCTACCAGAATAATCCACATCTTCTGAAGCGTCAGGGCTACGGAAGATGGTAGAGCTTCGCAGGGATCCGGAAACTATGACAGGAGATAAAGAGAGGAACAGAGTATGCAGAATGAGAATGGTATGATCGTATATTGTGCGGCAGACCGGCAGGCAGAGCAGTTAAAGCCACTGCTTCTTCCCATGGCATATCAGGCGTGGAAGGACGGAGAAGAACCGCTGATCCTGGGTCTTGCGAAGGATCAGACAGCGGTTGGCGCACTGGCAGCGGAACTGGACGAAGGAGCGATCCATGTGATTTCCTTCTATGTGGCACCGGAGTACCGGAGACAGGGCGGAGGTACTTTGCTGATGGAGCAGCTGCTGATGATCGCAGAGGATATTGCCGGGGAGGTCATATTTGACTTTATTGCCACGGAAAAGGAGCATTTTGAACTGGAATTATTCCTGACCTCATATGGTTTTATAGAGGAGGAACGGTATGGCGAGATCTATGCAACGACTCTTGGAAAGCTGGGTGAGGTTCCCGTGTTGGCGAAGACGGTAAAGAACGCAGGCACACCGCTTAGCGAACTTGGACCGGTGGAGAAAAACAAGGCGCAGCAACAGATCAGGGAACTGGAGGCTCCTTTCGATGACAGCATTTTTACCGGGGAGAGGTTGGATCAGGATATCTCGTTCCTTCATTTTAACGAGCATGTGCCGGATGGCTTTTTCCTGTGTGAGAAACAGAAGGGAGCCGGATTGATGATCACAGGGGCATGGAACGGTTCCGGTTCACCAATGCTGTTTCTGATGCTGGTGCAGAGTGCATTCAGTGCGGCAAAGAAGAAATATCCTGCGGAGACAGGGATCGCTGCACAGGCGGTAAATCCCACAACGCAGAAGCTGATCAGAGAGTTGATGCCGGAGGCAATGCGTATCTCCCACTGTTATGTAAGAACGATGTAAGGGAGGAGAGAGAGGATGATTGACCATACACAGTTAAATCGGAATAAGTCGAAGGAAGCTACCGTGACAGCTACCATGACGACGACCAAAACCTATGTACAGCAGACGGCAGAAATGTTGGACAGACAGCTTACGCAGACGAGGAGTCCCTATGCCAAATTTCTGAATAATCTGTCCACTCCGCCGGACAGCGTACAGGTTCCGGGCACGGCGCAGCTGGATCAGGAGCACCTTGGCCGCAAGGAGAGAAAGCATCAGAAGGAGAAATTTGATGCTCTGGGGAAGAAACATACTCTGCTCAATGAAGCGGATATGCGGGAATTGTCACAGAATAAGATGTTCACGAATGCAAACATGCGCAAGTCGTGGGAAGGATCGAAATACAGACAGTCCGAGGTTACGAACTCTGAGACCATGCGGCAGCTTGCCAACAAGGATTATTCTAACTTCGAGAATGTACAGGCAACGTTAAAAAATGTGGTTGCCAGCAAGGAACTTCTGGAGTTCCGGCAAAAGTATCCGGAATTGGCAACAATGGAGAACTACGATGTGAATAGGCTCGTACAGCGTCTGAAGCGTGAGGGCGGTGTCCAGGCGCTGATGAATCCGGCACTCCGACTGGGACTTTCGCTGGCAAGGAATACGAAAGATCTGCCGGATGTTGAGAAGGAGAACTATCGCAGGCTGGATGAGGCCATGTCTACGGAGCTTATGGTGGAAACGCTGATCCATAAGGCGGATGTCAATGATTACAAACAGCGCCTTACAACGAATTGCGGTGTCCCGGAGGCGAAGGCAGCAGGCGTGGCGGAGGCAGAGATCCGGGCGGCCAATGCACAGCAGATAGAGATTGCCAAGAGACTCCTGCTGATGCAGTTATCCAATTTCAAGGTCTATGACAAGCAGGGAAATTCCTCCGACTGGAATGCACCGGTGGCTGTGGCGCTGAGCCACTGCCGGAGAGTAGTACTTACCATGCCGGTAGAGCAGAACAGCCAGGCGGAGAAAGGGATGTGGGACAGTATCTTCCACTCCGAAAACAATGCGGCAGCAATGGATGTACGCAGAGCTGCTTCTACCCACTCTCTGAAACGGCGGAAGATCGGCAGCACCGGACCTACAAAGGAAAAGAAGATCCGATCCGGTAACTTTATCGGACAGAGAGGAATGAATGTGGCAATCGGTGGAATCGGTAACAGTGGTATCAGCGGTAAAATGATACGGAACAACGGTTCCTGCGGGCATTTTTATTCCATGTATAAGGAAAGCAGCAAAGATTCCTACGGTGCGATCCTGTTTGGACTGGAGTCGGATGCCAACGGTGTCGTGAACCAGATGGGACACAGGCATAACATGAAAGCAACGGCGGAGGCGGCGTCCAGCCTGGGCGGTCAGAGAGTGGATGAACTGGGAGCGGATTACGGAGGAAGGCAGTGTGATCTGACCCATATGACTCCCGGGCAGATCCAGACCTGGATGAATGCGCTGGATCAGAAGATGAAGGAATGGGACAGCGCAGACGGCGGCCGTGCGGGCGGAGAAGGTGTCGAGGTGATGAGAATTCTCGCCGGACAGAAACTTTCTGCGGAAGGGCTCGAGCAGTTGAAAAACCGCCTCGGAATATCGTAGAAATGCAATGCGTGGATGAAATGCGCAGAATGGAGATAAGATGACGCAGAATGAAATGGATCAATTGCCTGAACTGGAGCTTTACCGTGTGGAGGAAGCGCAGATCATGAAATATTCCCCTCTGTTTACGCAGGAGGCGGTAGCAGAACTGGCGGCAGGCACTGCGATAGGTATGATTGCAGTGGAAGAAAATATTGCCTGTGGGGCAATCTGTATGAAACTCATGGAGGGGGATCAGGAGGGGATGCTCGACCTGATGAGCCTCTATGTGGTTCCCGAATACCGCAGAAAAGGAGTTGCCGGGACGCTTTTTCTGGAAATGATGGAGAATGTATTTGAGGCGACGGACGGAATCGTGCATTATTGCAGATATGTCGGAGAGAAAAATTCCGGGGGCGTGAGGGAATTTCTCGAGCAGGCGGGCTTTGTGTTCGAGGAAGAAGAACTGGCAGGATCCTTCCTGATGACTGTGAAGGATCTGGAAAAGGCTCCGCTAAATGGATTCCGGGCCAGTCTGCCGGCGGATTACCGGATGGTTTCCGTACCGGAGCTGTCTGCACTGGAAAGAAAGAAAATCTTTCAGACCCTTTCCGAGGCAGGGATAGCTTATATGACCGAGGCGGAGCTGGAGAATGCCTGTCAGGAGATCAGCTATGCGGTCTTTGACGCAAGAAGAGAACTTGCGGCGTGTGCCTTCTTTACGGAGCACGAAAGCCGGCTCTGTCTATGCCAGTTCTTCATTAAGCCGGGACCGTCAGGGGAAGGTATCAAAATGTTACAGACCTGTGTCCGGAAGGCTGCCGTGCAGTATGGGGAGGAAACGCAGATCGAGATCCCGATCCTTACGGATTCCTCATTGCGTCTGATGGAGAAACTGTTGGGAAAGTGCAGACGCATCCCCATGTGCACGGCATACTTTGAAATGTAGACAGAAGGGAGAACGACAATGCGGGGAGCAATTACACTGGAAAATCTGGAATGGTTTGAACCGTTGATGACGCAGGCAGCGGCGGAATTGATAAAGGAGGGTGCCCCTGTCTATGCGGTCGGCGTGACAGAGGAGCAGACGAAAACCGCCTGCGGTGCCCTTGTGGGATATGTAATGGGAGGCTGTTTTCGCCTGATTTCCCTGTTTGTATCCCCGGAGTACAGGAGATGCGGCTACGGAAATCTGCTGATCGGTGAACTTGTGGAGACATGCAGGGAAGAAGGAATCGGAATTGAGGTATCCTTTGCAGGGGCGGATGAAGAGACGGAAGCACTGGAGGAATTTCTCGAGTTCTGGTTCTTCCGGAAGGAGAAGCAGACACAGGGTGAAATTTATGAGATCACCATTGGGGAAGCTTTAAAGTCCCAATATAATAAGGAAGGCAAAGCGGTACATGTACATCGGCTGGAGGATTGTCAGGAACACATGGTCAGGGAACTCAGCAAAAGAGCCTATGAAAGCGGGGTTCCTGTCCCCGCTGAGGGCTTTTTCGCAGACTCCATCGACCGGCAGATCAGTGTTGTCTATGAACGGGAAAACCGGCTGACCGCCTATCTGATCTTCGATCATTCACTGGGAGGAAGGCTGACCCTCTGTGCGCTTTGTTCTTTTGAAAAAAGTCCTACGGCATTGGCAGAAATGATATTTACGGCGATGGCACTCGGACGAGAGAAATATCCGGAGGACACGAAATTTTATATACAGGAAGTCAACGAAACGTCAAAAAATCTGATCCTTAAAGTATTTCCGAAGGCAGCGGCAATTTCGCATACTTATTATCTGAGTGTATAATAGGGCAGGAGGGCAGTTATGTGTGATAAGAAGGAAGCATTAAATAAGACAAAGACTGGGGAGGCCATTCATGCCGTCGGGCAGAACGCCGGGGAGGAAGCAGCAGTTGCAGCGGCCCCCGTGCAAATGGAACAGCCCGTTGTGGTACAGGCACAGGCGGTAAGACAGCGGGAGATTACAGAGGTTCTGCCGATGCGGCGGGAACTGCTGCCCATCCCACCGATCGAGAAGGCACTGCTTACGAAGGTAAAAAAGGTGAAAGAGCCGGCAACGTCAGGGCTGAGCTTTAAGAAGAGACGGGAACTGGAAAGAGAAGATGAGAGACTCAGAGCGGAAATTGAAAACCCATATGTGGATCATGTATCTGTGGAAGTGAAACGGCAGATGGATGAGCTTACAGCGGAGAAGGAACCATCCAAAGTGAGAGGACTTGAACTTTATAATGAGGCGAAGGCTCGGGGAATGGATGTGGATACCAGAGTTCTCGATTCCTATACGACCGGCTATAAGGCCGATGCGCAGGGAAATCCGCTGAATGAGCAGGAGGCAGAGCGGAAGCGACAGGATGAGCAGTTCCTGGAGGATTACTGCTCCTGTGATCTGCAGCGGCGTAAGCCCCATCTGGAGCGGATCAAGAACGAGATGCTCAATGTCAGGCTCACACCGGATATGTTGACGGATACCTACATCGAAAGACATCAGACGGAAGTGTATGATGTCGTTACAAAGATGACCTACTTTGAAAATCTGCAGAAGGATTCGTACAATGCACCGTATTTTGAAAGCCTGCCCGAGGTAGAGAAAAAGCTGTTGAAATACCGCGTGGGAGAAATCTGTGCTACGTTTTCAAATTTGTGGACTGCTATATTGGCATCCAAAGGGATCACAATCTCCGGAACTCATGTAGAATATGTGGAAGACAAGGCCTTTCATGATCCCATGGCGATGCAGATCCCGGGGTTGAAAAAGCTGTTGAAGAAACAGATCCGTGAACGCGATAAAAAGGAAAAGAAGTTATTGCGGGAGGCACAAATCGTGGCAGGGCAGCAGAGGATCGAGAACTTCAACGAAGCAGTCGGGAACAGTATGCCGGAGCCGGCACTGGACAAAGCACTCGGATCGGAGGCAGATTACGAGAGCCTCAGATCCCTGTTTCACGATGAAATCCATGAAGAACTGCGTGCCGGGCAAACGTTCCGGGTCAAGGGACTGATCGAACTATCGGATCATGAATTTGAAACGCACGGGGAATCCAATGCCCTGCAGGCATTCCAGATCCGGGAAAGTGCCAAAGAGGCGGCCAAGAGAGATAAGAAGCTTCGCGGTCAGTTTTTCCTTGATATTCCGAAGGACTATGTGCAGATGTTCCGGAACATGCAGGATGCAGGCGTGGATTTTGAGGCGATGAGTTCAAAGTTTTCCAGAGTATCCTGCGGAATGGGAGCCTATGTCAGTGGGGGCGGAATTGAGCAGGTACATGACAAAATGTTTGCTAATTTTCAGAAATACATAGAAGCTCCCCAGGGGCAGGAATATGTACAGAAAATGAAGTCCATTCTTGGGAACGCGAAGGTATTTGAGGGAAATCCGGAAAAATGTGTAAACTATATTTTGCAGTGCCTGCTGAACAGCTACGGAGCCAACTATGTCAATGTGTCGGCAGATGCAGCCTATTATGGCGAGCATGCGGAGGCTGCAAAAAAGGTCTGCATGGAGAGCTGCCGTAATCTGTTGATTCTTCCCAGAATTGTACAGTTGTCGGGCAAGGAAAAGGCAGGTCTTCCGCCGGAGATCGCAAGACTGGGAGAACAGTACAGACAGCTGATCCAGCAGCTAAGTCAGAAATAAAACGATGTTCCATTGCCCTTTTTAGCAACCATGAAGTCACGTATAAAATTTACCAGATTAAAGTGTATGAAAATCCTATAAAATCTTGTTGACAAACGGGTACACCATATGTATAATAAATCAATGTGTGAATCAACACATCGTAGGAGACTTGTGTTTTCTACGCAACATATTGCATAGGAGTCGCTATGTTAGTAAGT